>JBBFLK010000029.1 GCA_037479115.1 Anaerohalosphaeraceae bacterium
TCGTAACAAGGTAGCCGTAGGGGAACCTGCGGCTGGATCACCTCCTTTCTAAGGGATAACTTAGACTCGGTCGGGGCAATTATGCCTTTTTCAACGACCGTGAATAAGTCAGGCGATCCTCGCTGCTTACGGTATCAACTGTTGGTCTATCAAAGCCCTGTCGGTTTCGACAGGGCTTTTTTTGTTGGTTCAATTGATGCTGCTCTGCGGGAAAGAAAAACAGTCGGTTTCAGAAAGAAGGAAACGTGTTTACTTTTTTCGTGCGTAGCGTCGGCGGTCGGCTTCTTTCAGCAGACGTTTGCGCAGACGAATGGCGGCCGGTGTGATTTCCACGAGTTCATCGTCCTGAATGTATTCGAGGGCGGCCTCGAGCGAGAGAATCCGCGGAGGTTTGACCCGCGCGGCATCGTCTTTGGAGGAAGCGCGGATGTTGGTCAGATTTTTGGTTTTGGTCGGGTTGACCGGGATGTCGTTGTCTTTGCAGTGTTCGCCGACAATCTGGCCTTCATAGACCTGGTCGCCGGGTTTGACAAAGAAGGTGCCGCGGTCAAAAAGAGCGTCGAGGGCATAGGCGGTTACTGTGCCGGGCTCTGTGGCAATCATCACGCCGGCCTGCCGCTGCGGAATGGCCCCCCGCATCGGCTCATAACCGTCAAAGCTGTGATGCACAGAGGCCCGTCCCTGTGTGGCGGTCATCAAACGCGGGTGGAGTCCGAAAAGCCCGCGGGAAGGAATCTTAAAACGCATCTGAATATAATCGCTGGTGCCGGTTTTTCCTTCCACGGTCAGCAGTTCGGCCCGGCGTTCACCCAGCAGGGCCATGACGGCATTTTGGCAGTCAATCGGGCAGTCGATAAACAGCTGCTCCATTGGTTCCTGATGGATGCCGTCGATGACACGGATGATGACTTCGGGCTTTCCGACGCACAGTTCATACCCTTCCCGTCTCATATTCTCCAGGAGGATGCCCAGATGCATCAGGCCGCGTCCGGAGACTTTAAATTCGTCGGGGGTTTCGCCGGGTTCAACGCGCAGGGCGACATTCGTCTGCAGTTCCTTCTCCAGGCGCTCTTTGAGGTGTCGTGTCGTCACGTATTTGCCTTCGCGTCCGGCAAAGGGGCCGTCGTTGATGCGGAAGGTCATATGCATCGTGGGTTCATCGACGGCAATAACCGGCAGGGCGGAGGGGCGATCCGGGCAGGCGATGGTGTTGCCGATTTCGACCGGGTCCAGCCCGGCAATGGCGCAGATATCCCCGGCGCTGACTTCCATACACGGCTTTTTTCCGAGGCCGCTGAACGTATAAAGCTGAACGACTTTCTGCTGGGTATGTCTGCCTTCGTTGTCGATAACCGTAACCATGCCGGCCTGAGCGACACGGCCGGCGAAGAGACGGCCGATAGCGATACGCCCGACATACTCCGAATAATCTACGGAGGTTACGAGCATCTGGAGGGGCGCTTCGGCATCGGCTTTGGGAGCGGGGACCTGGTCAATAATGGTCTGAAAAATCGGTTCCATGTTCTGCCGGGGCTGGTCGAGCTCTCTGACAGCCCAGCCGTATCGGGCGGAGGCATAGAGAACAGGGAAATCAAGAGCCTCATTGTCTGCATTCAGCGAGACGAACAAATCAAACACTTCATTGAGCACATCGTTCGGCCGGGCATCGGGGCGGTCCACTTTGTTGATGACAACGATGGGTTTGAGTTTGTGGCTCAGGGCTTTGGAGAGAACAAATCGGGTCTGCGGCATCGGGCCGTCGAAGGCGTCCACCAGCAGCAGAACCCCGTCGGCCATTTTCAGCACCCGCTCGACTTCCCCGCCGAAATCGGCGTGCCCGGGGGTATCCATGATGTTGATTTTGTATTCTCGTCCTTCCGGGTCTGTATATTCGATAGCGCAGTTTTTGCTGAAGATGGTAATGCCGCGTTCCCGCTCGAGCGGGTTGGAGTCCATAATCAGCCCATGCTGGCCGCCAGCCAGTTTGTCCAGTTCGCTTTCGCGGAACATCCCGGACTGGTAGAGCAGCTGGTCCACCAGCGTCGTTTTCCCATGGTCCACATGGGCAATAATAGCCACATTTCGTATTTGTTCAGGAGACCACATAACTTTCCTTAATTCTCCGGATTCTCAGGTTGAAAAAAGGGGCAGTGTACTCAGGAAGCGAAAGAAGTCAAGTTTTCTTTTGGTGAGAGCAAGAGCAGGGAAACAAACGCCAAAACGGCTTTAAAAGGCATAGGTAAACTCTCTGGGATGCCTTCTGAACGCCGCAAAAAGGTTTTCGAAAAGAAAAAGGGTTTAAAGCTCAGCTGACGTATTCTGCCGAGCAAAGGGCGACATAGATGGAGCGTCCCTTTTGCTGGTATTCGAGTTTTCCTTCTCGAGCCAGCCAGCCGAGTCCCTGAAAGGCAATCTGCGCAGGCAGCTTGGTCCGCTTGGGAATATCTGTGATATTGACAGGGGCCTTGGCGGCGGCGAGCATTTTCCAGATTTGTCCGGCGGCAGAACCGATTTTATCCAGCATACGTTCCCTCGCTTTTCTTCAGCAAGCAGATTTGACCGGTTTCCCCTCTCTCGGACGGTTCCGTGCAAACCTGCTCCGAATGAATCCGATAAACTTCCTTGTCAATATAAGAATTGCATCTTCCCCCGTCAAGGTCTTTCGGCTGTTCGAAAAAAAATTCTTTTATGGGGTTTGACGCGACAAACAGCCGTCAGTAGGATGATGGGCGAACAGCTCCGAGTGCATGCAAGTAAAGACCCGAACGGCAAAAAGATCGAGTAAGGAGGTTCCCTTGATTCAGGACCGAAAGATTGCCTATTTTTCCATGGAAATCGGGATTGAAGAAGCGATGCCGACTTACAGCGGCGGCTTAGGCGTGCTGGCCGGAGATACCATCCTGGCGGCGGCGGATGCCGAAGTGCCGATGGCGGCGGTTTCCCTGGTACACCGAAAGGGCTATTTTTTCCAAAAATTGACGGAGGACGGCCGGCAGATTGAGGAACCGGTCATTTGGAACGTCGAGGATTTTTTGGAAGAGATGCCGCCCCGAGTGAGTGTGGTGATTGAAGGGCGAACGGTTCAGATTCGCTGCTGGAAATATCAAGCCAGGGGAATCAGCGGGTATATTGTGCCGGTTTATTTCCTGGATACCGATTTGGAAGCCAACGCGCCGCAGGACCGGGAGCTGACGGATTATCTGTACGGGAAAGACAAGCGGTATCGGCTTTGTCAGGAGATTGTGCTGGGCATCGGAGGGGTGCGGATGCTGCGGGCTCTCGGGTATGAGCAGCTCGAGCGTTTCCATATGAATGAAGGACATGCCAGTCTTTTAACGCTGGAGCTGCTGGAGGAGCAGAAGCGGAAACGGAACGGACAGACAATCAGCGAGGAAGATATTGCCGCCGTGCGTCGGCAGTGTGTGTTTACGACGCACACGCCGGTGGCGGCCGGGCACGACCAGTTCCCGATGGATTTGGTCCGGCAGGTGCTCGGTCAGCAGGAAGCGTTTTCGCTGAACAATGTTTTCTGCTGCGGGGATATGCTGAATATGACGTATCTGGCGCTGAATCTGAGCCATTATGTCAACGGCGTGGCCAAAAAGCACGGGGAGGTCTCTCGCCATATGTTTGGGGGGTATGAGATTGATGCGATTACCAACGGGGTTCATGCGGCTCGGTGGACTTCGGAGCCGTTTGCAGAATTGTTCGATAAATACATTCCGGGCTGGCGGGAAGACAATTTCAGCCTGAGGTATGCGTTGAGTGTTCCTTCGGAGGAGGCATGGGAAGCGCATCTTCAGAACAAACGGCGGCTGGTGTCTTTTGTGAATCGGGAAACCAATGCCGGCATGGATGCGGAAACGCTGACGCTGGGGTTTGCGCGGCGGGCAACCAGTTATAAGCGTGCGGATTTGATTTTCAGCGATCAGCACCGGCTGAAATCGCTGTGCCGCAAGGGCGGACGGCTGCAAATCATTTTTGCCGGCAAGGCCCACCCGAATGATTTTGAGGGCAAGGAGCTGATTCGCCGGATTTTTGCCGCCCGCGGGGAGCTGATGCCGGAAGTGCGGACGGCGTATCTGTCCAATTACGATATGGCCATGGGGCGGCTGATTACATCAGGAGTGGATGTCTGGCTGAACACGCCCCAGCCGCCGCTGGAGGCCTCGGGCACCAGCGGAATGAAGGCCGCCTTAAACGGAGTGCCTTCTTTGAGTGTGCTGGACGGGTGGTGGATTGAAGGATGTATTGAAGGGGTGACGGGCTGGGCAATCGGGGAGAATCATCGGCAGGCTGAAGTGCCGGGGGACCGTCAAAAAGATGCAGAATCACTTTATGAAAAACTGGAGAAAGTCTTGTATGTTTATTACAAAACGCCGCTTCAGTTCCGCAAGGTGATGCTGCACGCCATCGCCCTGAATGGGTCGTTCTTTAATACCCAGCGGATGATGCAGCAGTATGTCCTGAAGGCCTATTTCAGCTGAAAAATCTCTTACGAATCGAGGTTGAACAAATCGAGCCACTGCTGGGTTTCGGCCCGGCTGATACCCTGCCGTTTTTCTTTGGGTTCGGGGCGGGGCGGTTCTTTCTCGAGAAGTTTGCCGACCATATCCCAAAATGTTTCCGAGCGGACCGCGGCGGCTTTTCGGCGTTTTGCCGCAGCCACCAAACGAAGGTCGCTGCTGATGACGACCAGTGAGCGGGGGGCCGTGCAGGTCTGGATTTTTTCTTCGATGAGGGTGTCGGCGTCCCGAAAGGAGCCGGAGAAGAGCACCTCAATATTGCTGAAGCCGGCCAGTCCTGTTTTGTCCGGAGGACCGATGCCGTCGAAAATAATCTGACCGCGATTGCGGGTGCGGCGGAGGTATTCGGTCAGGATGCGAATCAGACCGGCTTCGTCCAGACCCGCCATCGTTTCCTGACGCTGAATGACCCGCAGCAGGTTGTAGCCGTCAATCAGCAGGGGCAAGGGGCATATCCTTCGGCACAATAGCGGATTTCGCCGGCTACGATGGTATAGAGTACTTTGCCTTTCACTGTCCAGCCGGCATAGGGACAGTTGTGGCTTTTGGAGAAGAAACGGTTGGGGTCAATCGTCCATTCGGCATCCGGGTCAATGATGGTAATATCCGCCCGGTCGCCGACACCGAGGGTGCCTTTGCTGATGTTCAGAATTCGAGCGGGCCGATAGGTGAGCATGGCCAGCAGCTGGGGCCAGTCAATGACACCCGGGTCGATGAGGGCCTTGCGGTACAAAGGCAGGGCGCACTCGAGCGAGGCGATGCCGAAAGGTGCCGCCAGAAATTCGAGTTCCTTTTCGCTTTTCAGATGGGGGGCATGGTCTGTAGCCAGTGCGTCAACGAGCCCCTCCTGAATGGCTCTGCGCAGAGCTTCCACATCGGCCAGGGTTCTCAGCGGCGGATTGACTTTATAGTTTGTATCATAGTCTTTCAGGAGCTCTTCCGTCAGCAGCAGATGATGCGGTGTCACCTCGCAGGTAACGGGCAGGCCTTCCTGTTTGGCCTGACGAATCAGCTGCACGGAGCCGGCGGTGGAGATGTGCTGGGCGTGATAGCGGGTCTTGGTTTTTTTGACCAGCTGAATATCCCGCCAGAGCATCATTTCTTCAGCCAGCGGGTCCATCCCCGGAAGTCCGAGCAGAGTGGCATTGTAGCCGGCATTCATTACGCCTCCCCGGGCGAGAGAATCATCCTGGCAATGCTGGGCCACCACCCGGTTGAACATCGAGGCATATTTGAGGGCCCGGAGCATCACGGCCGTATTTTGAACCCCGCTGCCGTCGTCGGTGAAGCCGATGGCACCGGCCTGGGCCATCAGCCCCATTTCGGACAATTCCTCTCCGGCTCGACCTTTGGTGAGTGTGCCCATTACATAGATGAAGGTTTTTCGGGCCTGTCGTCCCATTCGATGAACAAACTCAACGCTGGTGGCATTGTCGATAGGAGGACTGGTGTTGGGCATGCAGACGACGGAGGTAAATCCGCCTGCTACGGCGGCGGCGGAGCCGGAGGCGATGGTTTCTTCTTCCTCGTCGCCCGGTTCGCGAAAGTGCACGTGCAGGTCAATCAGACCGGGGGAGACTATTTTGCCGGAGGCATCAATGATAATGTCGGCTTTGGCGGGAAGGCGTCCGATTTGACTGACTTTGCCGTCGGCGACAAGCAGGTCGGCGGTTTGATCCACGCCGTTGGCCGGGTCAATGAGGCGTCCGTTTCGAATCAGAATGGAAGGTGCGGTTTCTTTCATGGCAGAGAATCCTTTGCTTCGAGGACGGCCGCCTGGTTGACCAGGAACAGCACGGCCATTCGAATCGCCAGACCGTTGGAGACCTGACGCAGAATGACGCTGTTGGGGCCGTCGGCTACTTCCGATTCGATTTCCAGCCCGCGGTTGAGAGGGCCCGGATGCATGACCAGGATATCCGGTTTGGCTTTTTTGAGCCGCTCAACGGTCAGGCCGTAAAAGTGGGAATATTCCCGCACGGTGGGAAAGAGATTTCCGCCGAGCCTCTCGAACTGGATGCGGAGCATGTTGATGACATCAAGCTTGTCGATGACGGCGTCCAGACTGTAGGAGACCTGAACGGGCAGATTCTGCACCTGAGCGGGCATCAGGGTCGGAGGGCCGACCAGAATGACCTCCGCTCCCAGTTTCGTCAGGGCATGGATATTGCTGCGGGCGACCCGGGAATGAGCAATATCGCCGACAATCCCGATTTTCAGGCCTTCGAGGGTTCCTTTGATTTGGCGGATGGTATAGGCATCCAGCAGGGCCTGGGTCGGATGTTCGTGGAATCCGTCGCCGGCGTTGATGACACAGGCCTTAATCGAGCGGCTGAGCAGATGCGCTGCACCGCCTGCACCGTGCCGAATGACCACAATATCAACCCCCATGGCCTCCAGATTGCGGGCGGTGTCAATCAGGGTTTCGCCTTTGTTGACGGAACTGGAGGTCTTGGTGAATTCGATCACGTCAGCGCTGAGCCGGCTGGCGGCGAGGGTAAAACTGTTTCGAGTACGCGTGCTGTCTTCGAAAAACATGTTGACCACGACTTTGCCGCGCAGAGCCGGGGCTTTTTTGATGGAGCGGGTGCTGAATTCTTCAAAACCGCGGGCGGTATCCAGGATAAATTCGATTTCTTTTCGGCTGAGCTCCCGCAAGCCGATGAGGTGCTTTCGCCGCCACTGAAAGTCCGTTTTCGTTGTCTGCGTCACAGAATTACTCGACTATTACCTGCTCAATTTGATCGGTTTCTTTTAAGAGAACTCGAACCCGTTCCTGCGGGCTGACCTCCGCGCGAAAGCCGATGTAATCAGCCCGAATCGGCAGTTCCCGAATGCCGCGGTCAATCAGAACCGCCAGCCGAATGGCCTTGGGGCGGCCCAAATCCGTCAGCGCATCCATTGCTGCCCGAACGGAACGTCCGGTATGAAGAACATCATCCACCAGAAGAATGGTCGTCTGGTGGATGTCAAAGGGAATTTCTGTGGTCCGAACCTGCGAAGAAACGGCCTTCTGAGGGTCGTGAATGTCATCCCGGTAAAGGGTGATATCCAGTGTTCCGCGGGGGATTTCCTTGCCGAGCCGCTCGCTTAAGCGATTCTGAAGACGCTGAGCGAGGATTTCTCCGCGGCTTCGAATGCCGATGATGACCAGATTGTTATCGGTGCCGAGGTCAGAGATAATATCTTGACTGAGGGCATCCAGTATTTCGTTTATCTGGGTTTCGTTCAGCAGTACTTTCATCGGACCCCTTTTTCAGTCAGGGACAATGCATTCACTCTTTGTTTTCTATCGGACGCAACTATACCAAAGGAACAATTACAAGGCAAGAATTTCTCGGAATTTGGGAACAGGAGCCGATATTATCGGATGTAGTGTGTCGAAGATGGAAAGAATGAACCTGTTGCGGTTTTGGTGTCGATTGTGGTAAAATGGCAGGTTGTCTATGGCTCGTGGTTTCAATAAGGGTTTCGGGAAAAGGATGTCCGGAAAAAACCAACATTCGATGAGTTTGTGCATCCTCTTTATATTGGGGTGGTTTTTTTCAGCGTATGCGTCGGAAGGATTGTCAAGTGTTTCTCTCCAGCCGATCTCGCTGTCTTCCTGCGGAATCCGCCAGCTGCAGGAGGCCGAGCCGAATCTGACAGGGTTGGATGTCACCCTTGCCGCAGTCTGTCGGTCTATGATGTATGTGAACGGACTGCCCCAGGATGATTATCGATTGAATATGGCGCATGCGAGTCTGCGCGGGGGCCGTGTCTTTTTTGAAGACGGCTCGGATGGATTGTACGGTCTTTCGCCGCACGAAACGGCTGTCGGCGGGATTTTAATCGGTCTGGATTTTCAGGGAACTCATCCTCTGACGGGTCCTTTTGTTTACAAAGGCGTCTGTCCGGATGCGACGGTGGAGGTTTTTGAGTTTTGGCGGTTTGTGAGCTTAACGGTCTTCGGCGGCAAACCGTTTTCGGCCGATGTGCTCACGCTCAGTTTGGGGGATTTTTACGAAGATTGGTGGACGCGGGGGATTGAGCGGCTGGCCCATAAGACGGGGGTATTGGTAGTGGCTTCGGCGGGAAACGGTCTTCGGGTTTCCGACCGGATTTTGTATCCGGCAGGCGGGGCGAATGTTCTGGCGGTGGGGGTCGTTCCATCCCAGGTCGAGCCGGACGGCACACCGAGTTTGCGGTTTTTCTCAATGCCGCATCGGCAGGTTTCCAGTTTCGGCCCCACGGCGGACGGCCGCAGCAAGCCGGACCTTGTGGCGCCGGGGCGAGCCCTCGTGCCGTCCGCATATGATGCCTTAACCTACGAAATCGCCGGCGATTACTCCAGTCTGGCCACCCCGCTGGTTTCCGGGGCGGCGGCCCTGCTGGTCCAGAAAATTTCTCAAACTCCGGCACTGGCGGAACGAATCCGCCCGGAAACCCGCAACTGCGTTCTGCGGGCAGTTTTCATGACCTCAGCGCAAAAACTGCCGTGGTGGCATAAGGGACGGCCCGGGCGGGAAGATGATGTTGTTGTGCCGCTGGATTGGCTGCAGGGAGCCGGCCTTTTGGATGCCAAAGAGGCCTATGCACTTTTAACGGAAGGCGCCCGTCCGGAAGAGGGGGGCTTGAAGGGCTGGGACAATCCGATTTTGGATGCGGACCGTCCGGAGGCGGTTTATTCGATTTCCGTTCCAGCGGGACAGGATATTTTCTTGACCGCCACGGCCGTTTGGAATCGTGCTTTTGAGGACCGGTTTCCGTTTCGGCCTTTGCCGGAAGAGGATGGGGATTTGCGGCTGGAGTTGTGGAGGATTGACCCGAATCAGGCGGAGAAGAGTTTGGTGGATGCCTGCGACAGTCCGGTAGATACAGTTGAACATCTGTATGTCCGTCTTCCGGAGGAAGCGGCTTCGTATGAATTGGTTGTCCGATTTAGTCAGCCGCAGGCCGCACAGAAGAGTACCGGACGTCCGGTTGCTCTGGCTTGGTCTATTGGGCCGGACCGTTCGAAGGAGAATCCGTGGTGGTATGATTTAAATGAAGACGGTCAGATTGACCAGA
This sequence comes from Anaerohalosphaeraceae bacterium, assembly GCA_037479115.1. Lineage (NCBI taxonomy): Bacteria > Pseudomonadati > Planctomycetota > Phycisphaerae > Sedimentisphaerales > Anaerohalosphaeraceae > Anaerohalosphaeraceae bacterium. The sequence continues at coordinate 9,576 of JBBFLK010000029.1, forward strand.
CGGATAAACTGATTTATCAGGTTTTTGAGAACGGACGGTCGGATATCCTCTCAGAACCTTCTTTGTCGGAAACTCTTCGGCTCAGTCCGGAGCGAATCGAACTGCTTGAGCGGCAGTGGACGGATTGGCATTCGTATTTGAGTTTATGGACTGCCGGAGAAGAAGAGCCGGCGGCGTCTAATCCCTAAAGCGGAAGCTGAGCGTTTGATAAATCAGCTTGGCGGCCAGAAACTCGCAAGCCCATAGATGGTCTCGCGGACAAAGCTCAACGACATCCATCCCGATTACATTCCGGTTTTCGCAGAGCTGTTCGATTAATGAAATGACCTCGTACCATCCCAATCCGCCGGGTTCGGGAGTGCCGGTAGCGGGCATCAGGGACGGGTCAAAGACATCCAGGTCGATGGTCAGATAGACATTCTCCGTCAGCAAAGAAAGCAGGGCGTCCATCCAGCGCCGCTGGGGGTCGGCCGCGATTTGATGAGCAAAGAAGACTCTGGTTTTGTCCAAAGCCGGTTTTTCACATGAGTCCATGCTCCGGATGCCTGCCTGAACGATGGGGCAAAGCTGCCTGGCTCGAGCCATGACACAGGCGTGATTGTAGATAGACCCTTCGTATTCTTCGCGGGTGTCGGCGTGGGCATCCAGCTGCAGAACGGTCAGATTGGAGAACGATTGAGCGGCGGCCTGAAAGGCCCCGATGCTGACGGAATGTTCCCCGCCCAAAAGAACCGGGAATTTGCTTTTTTGAAAATATCCGAGCATTCTTCGGCGAACCTGTTCGACCATTTCATCGGGAGTGGGACAACCCTGAACAGGGGCATCCGTGGCGATACCTTTGCGAAAGACCTCCGAGTCGGTCAGGATGTCATAAAACTCCAGATTTTTTGACGCTTTCAATATCGCTTCAGGTCCTTTGTCAGCCCCCTTTATCCAGGTACTTGTCTGGTCATAAGGAACCGGCAGAATGACGATTTGGGCGGTCCGGAAATCGGTATAGCGCGATTCAAAATCACCAAAGGAGAAACCATTTGTCATTTTTGGGTCTCCCGACAAGGAAAAAGGGATTTTTGGACGGCTGCCCAAAAATCCCTGATTTTTGACATCCTTATTCGTTTTTTAGTCGAAAAGAAAGACCGCGATGGCGACCGTAGTTGTCCAAAGGTCTTTGACACCCCGGGCGGTCTGCGTGATATTGGTTGTTTTAATGAACAGGCCGCTGGATTTGTAGGCTTGCTCTTTTTCTGACCAGGCCTTGTCGGGATCGACTTCATAACCGAGCGTGGTTCCGAGCATGCCGGCTGCCAGGTCTTCGGCCATATCTTCCGCTTCGCGTTTGTTCATTCCGTGGCCGTGCACTTCGCTTAAGTAGCCCCAGTTGCTCTTTTGCTTGGGGACGGCGACGCCGACGGAGGAGGCAATCAGTCGGCCGTGCTCATTGGTATCGCAGCGAGCCAGGACGCAGAAGCTGATGGCTCCGGGGACGAGGAGTTTGAGCCCTTCGTTTCGGCTGATAATCCGGCAGTAGGGAGGCAAAATCGAGGAAACCTGCACGAGGTTCTGCTGAGCTACGCCTGCATCCCGAAGGGCTTCTTCAAAGGATTTCAGGCGGTATTTGTGCCGGCCGACCCCTTTTGTTAAAAACATCCGCGACGGTACAAGATTGAGCATTCCCGTACTCTCCTGGAAAAGAGATATACTTTCTGTTTCGATTCGATTCCCTTTTTATCGGAGAAATTTTATCCCCCTTCAGGAGGGGGGCAAGAAAAAATTTGAAAAAATCATCCAGAGTGTCCGAAAGTGGACTTACTCGGGAGACAATGAGCCGGTCGAACCAAACATGTGGAAATGGAGAAGTTTTTTTATAAAACCAGTTGCGAATTGCGGGGAACATTCTATAATTTCCCCCCGTTTCTTTTTGAAGGCCAAGGCCCTGAAAGGCCGAAAACATTGAGACTGACAAGGGCTGACAGACCTGCTGTTTGAGCCAATTGAGGAAGGACGCTATGGGAAAAAAGAAAGCCAAAAAACTGAGCGAACGCGAGCTGGAGCGCTATAAACAGCTGCTGCTGGAAAAGCAGAAGGAAGTCCTGGCGGACCTGCAAAGCATTGAGCAGAATATGTTTCAGGACGGGGGAGAGATTTCGAGCATGCCGGTTCATCTGGCGGATATCGGAACAGACAATTTCGAACAGGAGTTTACGCTCGAGTTGATGGAGGAAGCCAAACGGACCCTGCACGAAATCCAGCAGGCGCTGAACCGGATTGAAGACGGCACTTTCGGGATTTGTGAGGGGCTGGGGATTCCGATTGAGAAGGAGCGGCTGGATGCGATTCCATGGACCCGGTACAGTCTGGAATATGCCCGTCAGAAGGAAAAGGAGAACGGACCGAGTTTTATTCGGCGCCGTCCGATTGATATTGAGCGGGAAAGCGAGTACGAGGACGAGGAGGTCCTGGAAGACGAAGAAGTGGACGCCTTCGACGAGGATGTCGAGATGGAGCCGCTGGAAGATGCCGAGGACATTGAAGAGCCGGACGAGGAGTTTGAATAATCCGATTGTTCCGGCCGCTTAAGGTGAAGGCGGTTCGTCCGGCTGACCGGTGCAGCTCAAAGGAGCAATCGGTTCAAGGGACGGTTTCAGAATGCGGGCATCTCCGGCAACGATGATGACCATTTTGTCGGGCTGAAGCGTCTTTTGCGCCAGAGCCAGGCAATCCTCCGCCGTGGCGGTCCGAATGGTTTCGAACAGGCGGTCCAGATAATCCCGTCCGAGGTTTTGCGACTCCATCAGCCACAGGTCCTCGGCAATCTGCTGCGGTGTTTCTCTTCGCAGCAGAAAGGTCCCGGCAATATAGGTTTTGGTGTCTTCCAGTTCGGCAGGGGTCGGCGGGCGGGTTTGAAGGTCCTCAATCAGCTCAAAGATGGTTTGAATGGTTTGCGGGACTGAATCATTTCTTGTGAACGTCTGAATGGTAAACATCCCGGCCTGATGGAAGGCCAGATAGGTGCTCCAGATGCCGTAGGTGAGCCCTTTTTCGACGCGGACCACACGATTCAGGCGGCTGTTGAAGGAACCGCCGAAATAGCCGCCGACAATCCGGCTCAGAAAATACTCCGGCTGATCGTGCCGGGTCAGACCGAGCTGGCCGATTCGGATTTGGGCCTGGGAGCTGCCAGGCATATCCACCAGACAAAGCCGTCGGGATGACATCGGCGGGACAGGAGACAGGGCGATGTCCGGAAGAGGACGGGGATTTTTCCAGTCTCCCAGATATGTTTTCGCCAGGGTGAATGCCCGTTCGGGCTGAATGTCTCCGGCAAAAATCAGAACAGCTTTTTCCGGTCGGGCAAACTGTTCCCAAAAAGCGGCCAAATCCGCCGGACTCAGTCGGTTTAGGTCTTTGGTTTCTCCTTCCGGTGTCCGTGCGTACGGATGGCCGGCAAAGAGTTCTTTTCGGAGCTGTCGGTCCGCCTGGTAGTCGGGGGATTGTTCCTGTACGGACAGAGACGCGGTTTGCTGTCGGCGAAGCTTTTCAAATTCACTGGGGTCGAAAGCGGGATATTGAACCACTTCCGCCAGGAGCCGCACCGCCTCTTGGGCCTGTTCGGCCAGGCAGTTCATGGAGACAATACCGTCATCCAGAGAGGCCTGACCGCTTAAGGCAATCGCGCGGCGTTCGAGTTCTTCGGCCAGTTGTGCTTCGGTATAATGAGCAGTCCCCTTGGGGAGCATGGCAAACGCCATCGAAGCTGCAGCCGGCTTGCTTTCACACCAGCTTCCATAGGGCAGCCCCAGCATAATGCTTAAAAAAGGCACTTCGTGATTGGGCACCACCAGGATTTTCAGGCCGTTATCGAGAATCTGTTCGGCGTAATGCGGGCTCAGTCGGGCCGGCTGAATCGATTTGATGGGCGGTTTCTTGGGAAACGACGGCGGACGCTTTTCGCCGGGACGTCCGGGAGGCGGAGACACGTCCTCCCGCAGGGCCGTCAGGGGAGCGGTTTCATCCTCTTTTTGGCCGACAGGATTCTGCAGAACGCGGACGGTCAGCCGGCGGGATTCCGTCAGATAGGTTTTCGCAACCCGGCGAATATCTCCCTCTGTGACGGTCTGTATCCGACGAAAAATATCGTTGGCTTTAGACGTATCGCCGAGGATCATGGAGGCGGTGCCGAGCAGTTCCGCTTTACTCTCGATGGTCAGGTTTTCCACGACGGCTTTTTTTAAGGCGTTATTGCGGGCTTTTTCGAGTTCTTCCGGACGGACGCCTTCGGCGGCGATGCGGGCCAGTTCGGTCCGGATGACGTTGAGGACCTGATTAGGGTCGCCGTTTTCCTGAAGCATTCCGCCGGCGACAAAGACCCCGTCGTGTTCCAGATTGTACGTCCAGGCGGTTACGTGGACGGCGGTTTGGGTTTCGGCAACCAGCTGACGGTAAAGGCGGCTGCTGCGGCCTTCTCCAAGTATAGCGGCCAGAAAATCCAGCGGCACCTCATCGGGATGGCCGAGGGGAACGGTTCGCCAGACGATGCCTGCCAGCGGGGCCGGGGCGATTTCATCCGGAATGACCAGTTCGCGGGGACCTTCCGGCTGGGGTTCGCGAACGGCGACTTTGGGCGGTTCCGGACGCTTCTGAATCCAGCCGAAATAGCGCTGCGCCAGCCGCTGGGCATCAGCGTGTTTTACAGCCCCGACAATCAGCAGGACGGCATTATTCGGCACATAATATCGGCTCCAGAATTCCCGCATTTCTGCGGCGCTTGCCGCCCGCAGATGGGCGAGATTGCCGATGGGAACCCAGCGGTAAGGATGTTCCCTGAAAAGGGCGGCGGCTACTTTTTTATAGACATTGCCGTAGGGTTCATTTTCCCGCATGCGCAGTTCTTCTTCGACAACTTTCCGCTCCGTGTCCACAGCATCCTGATCGATTTTCAGAAAGGCCATTCGTTCCGCCTCCAGCCAGAGGGCCAGCTCAATCTGGTCGGCAGGAAGTGTCTGCAGGTAAACAGTTTTGTCAAAACTGGTGTAGCCGTTTGTGCGGGCTCCGACCCGCTTGAGCAGTTCGAAATGCTCGGAGGGACCGACGCGGTCTGTGCCCTTGAACATCATATGTTCAAACATATGGGCAAATCCCTGACGAGCGGGGTCCTCATCTTTGGAGCCGACGTGATACCAGACCTGGACCGTGACAATCGGCGAGGAAAAATCTTCGAGTGTAATTACCTTCAGACCGTTGGAAAGGGTGATTTCCCGAAAATCAAAGAGCTGCTCTGGACCGCAGGCAGGCCGCTTTGCAACCCAAGCTGAACGGCAGGCGGAGAATCCGAATCCCATTCCGAGCAGGCAAACAGCCAGCCCAATCATTCGCTTTGTCATTTTTTTGTCCTTCCGAACAGATATACGGCCTGTTTATATCCGATTTGGGGACATGGGTCAATCCGGCTTTTTCGGCAGATCAGCGCAAGAAAAAACCGGATAAATGATTATCCGGTTTTCAGGTCGAAGTGTTCCAGAGGCAAAGAGTGACTGTCAGGAGCAGACTTTTCGCCATGCCGAGGCGAGGTCTTCAAGAATGTGTATGCTTTTGTCAATCATTTCGACATTGTTCTGAATGCCGGCCTGTCCGATATACCGCCAGAGAAAATTGTAAAGCCCGCGGAGGTTTTGCGCCAGCGTGCCGCCCTGTTCGATATTGAGAGATTGGTTGAGCTCAAAGATGATGTCGCGGGCTTTTGCTATCGCGGTCGTTTTTTGCGTGCAGTTTCCGTTCTCGATGGCTGTGCGAGCCTGTGTCAGAAATCGAATGGCTCCTTCATAGAGCAGGACAATCAGACGTCCTTTGTTCTGGGTTGCTACGGCGGTTTCCTGATAGATTTCTGCGATGCTCATGAGATACCTCCATCAGTATTTGGGTGAGCCTGAAGCGGATTGTCGGGGGACCATGCCGGCCGACAGGGTCCGGATCAAAAACCCTGTCGGCCGCTCATCATGGTAAGAAGCTCCCATATTATCCGCGCAGCAGTGTCAATGCCATCTGGGGCATTGTATTTGCCTGGGCCAGCATCGCCACACCGGCTTGCGCCAGCACCTGGTTGCGGGTCAGAGCCGCCATTTCCGTGGCCACATCCACATCGGAGATTCGGGATTCGGCTGCCATCAGATTTTCCGCCTGGATGTTGAGCACCTCATTGGTGCTTTCCAGACGGTTCATCATATATCCGAAGCTGGCTCGTGCACTGTCTTTGATTTCAATAGCGGCGGTTACTATCGCCAAAGCGGCCTGGGCGCTGGCTCCTGTGGCGCCGGCGATGGAAACGGCGGAATTGCCGAACAAGGCGGAAGCTCGTACATCGACCGAATTGACATCGATATAGGAATTTTCTCCAAAATGAATCCGGATTGCCGCCGAATCATTCAGCATATTGATGCTGTTGAAGTTGGTGGTGTTGGCAATTCGGTCAATTTCCGCCATCATCTGCTGAAACTCATTGTTCATAATATTCCGCTGCTGGGCGGAATAGGAACCGGTGGCGGCCTGCTCGGCCAGCTCTTTCATCCGGATAAGAACGGCATCGATGGACCCCATGGCTCCTTCCATTGTCTGGAGCATGCTGATGGCATCCATGGCGTTTCGTGACCCCTGTTTGATGACGGCGATGTCCGCCCGCATCAACTCCCGGACAGCCAGGCCGGCCGCATCATCCTTGGCACTGTTGATCCGCAGGCCGGAGGAAAGACGTTCGACGGAGCGAGCGAGGGCATCGTAACTCCTTCCCAGGTGTCGAGCCGCGCCTTCCGCCATTAGGTTGTTTTTAATTGCCAACATGGGTACTTCTCCTTACCAGTTATGAGTTTAGGCTCTGACAATCTCCTATAAAGAGTTCAATTTTTCACTTCTGACAAAGGTATTATCGGAAACTTTTTAGGGTTCTTTAGACCTATAAAGTAAGTTCCGAAAAAAACTTTTGTTTTGGGGAAAAGAAGCGGCTTATCCGATTTTTATCGGACGTTGAAGTATTTCAAAAAAATAAAAGACAGATTTTCAGAGCCAAAATGATTCTTCAGACTGGGATTTGGAAAGCAGAACAGAGGAATTTATATGCCGAAACGAAGAATGGCCTGTGCAGCAGCACGGGCGGCCTGGGGGCTGTCTATTTCCCCTTGTTCGAGGGCCTTTTTGGCCTCGAGGACGGCGGAATCAGATGTCTGCAGGCTGCGGAGGGCCTTTTGGACAAAAGGATGGTAATCGGTTCTCAACTCCAAACGAACAGACCGGTCTGTTTTGGATGGTTTGGATGAATCCAAAGCGGCAGGTTTCCGGTCTCCGGATGGGGTAACCGGCGGATTGATGTCAAATTGTACCGGGTCTATTGGATTCATCATATTATTATTCTCGGGAAAAACTTAAAAAACTTAAGGAAAAAATCACAAAAAAATTAAAGAGCCCCCCTTTTTTGACGATAATATATGTCTTTAAATAAAGAGATTCAGATTTTCTGAATCAGGGTGTATTGGATAACTTGTTTGGGTGTCGGGAGTTGCCGAAATTTCCGTGGCGGAGGCCTTCATGGACGCTCCATCCGGGCTTTGAGGTCGCCGATACCGTTCCTCCTGCATTTCATATCGCAGGTTCCAGTCGGAGGGACCGTCGGAGTGGGTGTGTTTGTGTTCCGAATTGGGCATTTGGCTGACTTCAATTTTCCGAATGGAAATGCCCTGACTTTCCAGAGAAGCCAGGATGTTGGGCAGAGATTTTTCGATTTCCTGGCGGGTTTGTTCTTTCTGCACCTCGAGCAAACCGGTTATTTCGTCGCCGATTTTGTCAAATTTTATTCGAACGATCCCTAATCCCTCCGGGGAAAGGGCGATTTGGATGGTTTGTACATTATTTTGTACGGCGGTTTGAAGGTTTCGGAGAACCTGCTGGGATGCGGAAAGGGGGGTGTCCGGTTCCGCAGAAACTTTTACGGACTCCGAGACCGCGGTTCCGGAGCGGGTTGTTAGGCCGGCTTCTGTATTCTGCGGGAGGCGGCTCGAGACAGAAACGGGGTTAAACAAATCTGTACTGAGGGGATTTTTGTCTTTTGATTCCTGATTGGGGGTTGAGTCAAATGCCCCGGAAAGGTTTAGCGAGCGTTTCACCTTTGCTTTGTCCAGGGAAATTTCCGCCGCCGCTTCACTCTCTGATTCATTAAGTTTTCCGGAAACCGCAGGCTGGTGTCCCGGTATCGTAAGCAGCGGCTTCGGCGGCAGATTGGGGGCGGGGGCCGAAGGCTCTTTTGGAGGGTTTTGAATGATAAGATTTTGTTTATTGACAGATACTGCAGGATGTTCCGGAGACGCAGAACTTCCTTTTGAATCAGAACTAACTTTTTGTCCGGCGGACGAGTGAGCTGAGACGACATCTGTTGCGGCCGATTCATTTTTGACTTTGGATATATTGTTTGGCTGGAAAGCGGGGGTGGGTTTCAGCGGCGGTCTTTCAACCGAGGTATTCAGGTGATTGGGAACTGATGTTGCCTCCAAAGAAGGTTTAAGTGTGGATTTGGGCGAACTGGGCAAGAAAGATAGATTTTTTTCGGGAGTTTGAATGCTGTTTAGGAGGATCGGCCGTCCCGGATTTTTGAATAAACCTTTTTCCGGGAGCGGCAGTGCTTCACTCAGTTTTGCAAGAAGTGCCTCTGCTGGCGATTCGTTCTGCCCATCGTCTTGTTTGTTGGGTTTTTTTGAAATTTGGGAATTCGTTTGTTTTTTACCGAGTTTGCTGTTTAAAACCTTCAAAAAAGAATTGTCAGAAGCTTCTCCGGCTGTGAAGGACGGCGAGGGATTGGATTCGTGCGTGAGGCTGGCTGATTCAGAGTGCTGCTGCGTCTTTTTCCTGGATGCCGTTTCACTTAAAGGTGCTTCTGTTGAGGTCGTACGCGCGGACGGTTCAATCGGTGCAGTCAAAATATTTGCAATCCCTGCTGTTTGTGTCATAGCGATACATTCTCCGTTCCAAAAAAGTTTTATAGAAAGCAGAGCAATTTATATGCCAACACAACCCTATGCCGTATCTGATTTCGTAAAACATTACAGAATATAGAGATAGAGTTGCTGGGCAACAGGGCTTTGGGGCTTTTTGTATCCGAATTGCGGCAAAAATTTCCTGTTTGTGTGAAAAAAATGAACGAGCAGGCCTGTTTTGCAGGGTGTATTAAGATTGAAAAGAAAGTTAGAAAAAAGTATTCTTGTGTCCAAAATCGCGGAATCAACTCAAAACGGAGTTTTTGATATTGAAACTAAAGCCGGAAACAATCGGGTCCCAGCTGGCTGCTCTTGTAAAGGGAGATGTCCATATCGATATTTACAATCGAGTTGCATTCAGCACGGATGCGAGTATTTACCAAATCTTTCCGCAATGTGTGGTATCTGTTCGGGATGAGGAGGATATCCGCCGGGTTATCCAGTACGCCCGAGAGAAGGGACTGTCTGTGGCGGCAAGGGGGGCCGGCAGCGGTGTGGCGGGAGAATCTTTGACGGACGGCATCGTCATAGATGTCCGCCGGTATATGGACCGAATTTTGTCTGTGAGCGAAGACGGAGAGCAAGTGACGGTTCAGCCGGGGGTGGTTCTGGATGACCTGAATCGTTTTTTAGCGCCCTATGGGCGGATGATTGGGCCGGACCCTTCCAGCTCGAATCGTGCCGTCATCGGGGGGTGTCTGGCTAACAATGCCACGGGGGCGCATTCCTTGGTTTACGGCCATTTTGACCGCTGGGTCCAGCGGGTTCGGGCTGTCCTGGCCGATGGGACTGTCGTTGAGCTGGTCAACGGAGTAAAGCCCAATGAAGACAACGGGCCGGAATCGAAAATCGCCGGACAGTGTTTTGCGCTGCTTTCGGGGAAGGAATCCGTGATTCGAGCGGCTCGGCGCAAAACAGAGAGAAACCGAAGCGGGTATGCCATCGATGGAATTGTTCACGATGGAGTTGTGGACTTGGCCCGTCTGACGGCCGGTTCGGAGGGGACGTTGGCTGTCTTTACGGAAATTACACTCCGGACGGTTCCCGTTCCCCGATGCAAGGGGCTGGTTCAGCTGGAGTTTCCGTCTTTTGAGACGATGGCCCGTGCGATTCCTCTGATTTTGCGATGCGGTCCGGCGGCCTGTGAATTGATGGACCAGGGGCTGATGACGATGGCGCGTCAGGCCTATCCGAAATACCGCGATGTGCTGCCGGAAGGGTGCGCAGCCGCCTTGCTGGTGGAAATGACCGGAACCGATGAAAACGAGGTGCATGAGAAGCTCCAGCGGGTGCGTCTTTCAGTTGCGGATTTGGCCGTTCGGGCGGAGAATGTTCTGGAGGAGAGCAGACAGCAGCGTCTTTGGAAGGCCCGGAAGGATGCGGTACCGCTGCTGAATCGGCAAAAAGGACCGGCTCATCCGATACCGTTTATTGAAGATGTGTCGGTGGACCCTGTGCGGCTGGATGAATACATCGCCGGATTGGAGAAAATCGGCCGCCAATACGGAATTACGATGGCCTATTACGGGCATGCCGGCGACGGCGGAGTGCATATTCGCCCGTACATCGATTTGTCGAGGGAAGAGGGGGTTCGGCAGATGCGGGCGATGGCCGAGGAGGTTTTCGAACTGGCCTGGTCAATGGGGGGCTCTGTGAGCGGAGAGCATGCGGACGGTCTGGTGCGGGCGGCCTTTATTCGACGGCAATACGGGGATGCCTACTATGAACTGCTCAAGGGCGTCAAGCGGATTTTTGACCCGGAGGGGATTTTGAACCCCGGCAAGATTCTGAATGAGGACCCCGATGTGATGGTTCGCCATTTGCGTCTTCCGGGAGGAGATTTGGAAGGGAAGACCGCTTTGCTGCTGGGGCCGGAAGAGTTTCGATTTGAGGCCGAACAATGCAGCGGCTGCGGGGTCTGCCTGGCTCGTACGGAAGGGGCGAGGATGTGTCCGGTTTTTCGAGCGGTCAATGAAGAGCTGGCATCCAGCCGAGCCAAGGCCAATCTGCTGCGGTCTGCGGCGGCCCTTCCTCCGGAAGTCGGGACCTATGAGGCACAGGGGCTGCGGGAGGTTTTGTCTCTTTGCGTGAACTGCAAGATGTGTTCGGTTCAGTGTCCGGCGGGGGTGGATGTATCGAAACTGGTAATCGAGGCAAGGGCGCAGCTTGCCCGCAAGCTCGGATTTTCGGCGGCCCAGACCGTGCTTTCACGCAATCGTCTTGTCAGCTCGTTGGCGGCCGCTTTCGCCCCGCTGAGCAATTGGATTCTTCAGATACCGCTGAGCCGTCTTCTGATGGAAAAAACACTTGGGTTGGACCGGCATCGGGCTTTTCCGAAGTTTGAGAGAGGAAGTTTTATTCGGAAAGCACAGCGGTTTCGCAGGCCAGCTGTTTCGGCGGCTTTCACGGAAAAAGCGGCCTATTTTGTGGACAGTTTTGCCAACTGGAATGACCATTCCCTCGGATTTGCGGTTGTGGGGGTTCTGGAGAAACTGGGTGTGCAGGTGGAGGTTCCTTTGCAACGGCCTGCGCCGCTGCCGGCGTATGTGTACGGTAATCTCCGCACCGCCCGCCGGGATTTGGAATACAATCTGAAACAGTTTGTCCCGCTGGTTCAAAAAGGATATGAAGTGGTTTGTTCAGAGCCCAGCGCGGCCCTGTGTCTAAAAGAGGAGATGAAATATCTTATCCAAACGCAGGAATCATCGCTGCTGGCTGACCAGACATGGGAGCTGATGGGCTATATCCGACGGATTCTGGAGCATCGCGGGTGGGGGCTGATACCGCTGTCGGATGCCTGCCGGACGGTTCGATATGCTTACCACGCCCCTTGCCATCTGCAGGCGCTGCGTCAGCCGTCGGATACAGTGGATTTGCTGGACCGGTTGGGGTTGAAGGTTGTCAATCTGAATGGGGGCTGCTGCGGGCTGGCGGGAACGGCCGGAATGCAGAGTCAGAAGGCAAAATTGTCCGAAGCCATTGGTGAATCCTTGAAAAAGAAGATTGAGCAGGTCAATCCGGATATTGTTTTGACGGAATGTGCCGCTTGTGCGATGCAGATTGAACATCTGACGGGACGCAAAACGCTGCACCCCATCAAACTTCTTTGGGAATACGGCTGGAAAGAGTAAATCGATTTGAAGAAAAAACGCGTTGCACTATCCGGAAAAACCCCTAAAATGAAGGTGGAATAATCAGGAAGCCCGGAAAGAGGCACGATATGGAGCACCATCAGGAATTGTATAAGCGTGCGGTGTTGTGGGAGGGGGAAGCCGGCGGGACGGTTCAGTGCCGACTTTGTGCGTGGCGTTGTCGGATTCCAGCCGGCCAGACAGGGCGATGCCGAGTCCGCAAAAATATCAACGGGGTGCTGGTGTCGCTGAATTATGACAAACTGTGCGCCGCCAATCCGGACCCGATTGAGAAGAAACCGCTCTTTCATTTTCAGCCGGGTTCAAAAAGTTTTTCGATTGCAGCTCCCGGATGCAATTTTCAGTGTGTGTTTTGTCAGAACTGGCAGATCAGCCAGATGCCGCAAATTGGAACGATTGAAGGGTCTTATTATTCTCCGAAGGCGATTGTGGATGCGGCGGTTCGAAGCCGTTGTTCGAGTATTGCCTACACCTATACGGAACCGACAGTGTTTATGGAGCTGTGTGCGGAAACCGCCCAGCTGGCCAAACAAATGGGGCTGGCGAATGTCTTTGTGAGCAATGGTTTCTTGAGTCCGGAGGCGATTGAGTTTGTCCGTCCGTGGCTGGACGGAATCAACATTGACCTGAAGGCGTTTACGGAAGAGTTTTACCGGGATTTGTGCAAGGCGCGGCTGGAGCCGGTCAAGGAGACGATTCGGACGATTGCCCGACAGACGGATATCTGGATGGAGATTACAACGCTGGTGATTCCGGGCAAGAATGATTCGGAAGAGGAGCTGCGGGCGATTGCGGAGTTTATTGCTCAGGAGGCCTCTGTGGATGTCCCCTGGCATGTGAGCCGCTTTTACCCGCAGTATCAGATGGACGACCGAGCGGCGACGCCGCAGAAAACGCTGGAGCGGGCGTATGATATCGGGCGTCAGGCGGGGCTGCGGTATGTCTATATCGGCAATGTTCCGGGGATTCGAGCGGAGTCAACGTATTGCTACAGCTGCGGGCTTCTTCTGATTGACCGGGTGGGGTTTACGGTGAAAAGCAATATCATTGAAGACGGAACCTGCCCGCAGTGCGGAGCGATTATCGCGGGTGTTGGACTCTGAAATCACTCGAGGAACATTTCCTTATGGATTGGATGATTGCTTATCAGAATCGGAATGTCTTTTTGTACTGTCCGCTGTGCAGTGCCCGGGCGCTGAAGGTGCATAAAAAGAGTGCGTATGTCTGTACGGAGTGCGGGCTGGAGTTTTATCTGAATACCGCGGCGGCTGTAGTGGCCCTGATTGAAGACGAAGAGGGCCGGCTGCTGGTGACGGTTCGTGACCACAAGCCCAAAGAAGGGATGCTGGATTTGCCGGGCGGTTTTGTGGACCCGGGGGAGTCGGCGGAAGAGGCCGTTCGGCGCGAAGTTCAGGAGGAAACGGGGTTAAAGGTCGAACAGCTGGAGTATTTCGGGTCTGCTCCGAATCGTTATCTGTATAAGGGGGTGCATTACGCCACGGAAGACCTGGCCTTTGTCTGCCGGGTTTCCGACTGGTCCGGTCTGGAGGCCCGCGAGGAAATCCGCAGTCTTCTGCGACTGAAGCGGGAGGAGATTGATTTGGAGCGGTTTGCATTCGATTCGATTCGGCATTTTCTGCGGCGGTATTTGAATCGGTAACCGGCGGATTTTCTGCTGGCGATTTTCGAAGAAATCTTTACAATAACGGTCAGAAACAGTGAGGAGACGGAATGAGCGTAGAACGGCTTCGCATCTATCATAATCCGGACTTAACGGCACCCACTCTGGTTCTCGGCTTTGACGGCTGGATGGACGGGGGGGAGGTCTCCACGGGGCTGGTGGATTATTTGCGGGTCACGCTGGGAGCGGTTCCGTTCGCTTCGATTGATCCGGAGCCGTTTTATGTGTTTCAAATGCCGGGTACGATGGAAACGGCCGGCGTCTTTCGTCCGCATGTCAAGATTGACGAGGGGCTGATTGAGGACTTTTCCTTTCCAAACAATACATTTTTTGCCGAACCGCGGCACAACCTGATTTTGTTTTCCGGCAAGGAACCGAATGTACGGTGGGAATGTTTTGCGGACTGCATTTTTCATTTGTGTGAACGGTTTGATGTCAAACAGATTTTCTTTGTCGGAAGCGTAGCAGGCCTGACGCCTCACAGCCGGGAGCCGAAATTTACGGCTTCCGTCTCTCAGCCCGCCCTTCGGGCCAGAATGCAGCGCATCGGCATTCGATTAAGCCGGTATGAAGGGCCGGCGGGGTTTGCCACATACCTGACGTGGCGGGCCTCCAGGGCGGATTTGGACATGTTTGTTCTGGTGGCGGAGATACCGGCTTATCTGCAGGGCTATAATCCGCGGGCGGTGGAGGCGGCGGTTCGATGCATTTCCGGACTGCTGGAACTGCATTTGTCCTGTGAGGATTTGCGAACGCTCAGCGACGAGTTTGAACGCAAGGTCGGAGAACTGGTTCAGCAGCAGCCGGAGCTGGCGGCCCGGATTCAGCAGCTGGAAGAAATCTATGACAACGAGATTTTTGATACAGAGCTGAGCGACCTGAAAAACTGGCTGCATCAGCGGGGAATTCGACTGGACTAACCGTTCCGCGGATTCTGATTGTTCCGGGATTCGATAAAATCAATCAAATGATATAAAAAAGCGCTGCAGGGAACAGCGCGTCGGTGTTTTTGAGCGAGTCGGAGGACAGCACCGGTGAGGGCTTCAATTTCCGTTTTTTTGCCCGCCTTGAGGTCCTGCAGCGTCGAAGAGCGGTGTGCGGCTGTAGCGGGGACCATTTGACCGTAGAAGGCTTCCTGAAAATCTTTCGCAGTGTTCCAATGGGTGCTCCAGCCGCAGGCCTGCATCACGTCGAACGTTTCTTCGATGAGTTCATTCATGATTTGTCGGGTCGAGGGGTGTTCGGCCAGCTTGCCGTAGGGGACATCGAGGACAGCCCCCAGCGGATTGAGAGCGCAGTTGTAGAGCATTTTGGCCCAGAGGTCTTTGCCGATTTGAGCGGTTGTCTGACAGGGGATTCCACCGGCGGAAACGGCCCGGCAAAGAGGGATGAGCGGTTCGGGCGATTCGCCGAAAAGTGAGCCGATATGAATAGCATCGGCATGAACGGTAATCTCGACCACATTCGGGCTGGGACGAATAAACCCTGTGATGACCCGTGCATTAAAGATGATTTGTCGAGGGAAAAAGTCGGAAAAAGTTTCCGCATTTCCCCAGCCGTTTTGAAAAAGGATAATCAGGCCGTTGGACTTGACGAGTTTCGAATGGGCGGACAAATTTTTCGCCGCCGTTTGGGTGTCGCTGGATTTGGTGCACACGAGAATAAAATCGTACCGGCTGTCCGGGATTTCTTCGAGGGATTCATAGACCCGGAATGCGGTCGGCGGGAAAAAGGCTTCCCCGAAGATTCCTTTTCGGAACAGGCCTTCCTGCCGAAGCGGCTCGGCGGTGTGGGGACGAGCCAGCAGAGAGGTTTGAATCCCGGCTTTCAGCAGGCAGGAGGCAATTCCCAACCCCACGGCACCGGCACCGTAGATAAGAACAGAGAATTCTTGTTGTTTTGCTGTCATTTTTTTGATTAAACCATATTATAGACGAGCCGACAAGCCGTTACCGCCGGAGAAGCGCAAGCAGTCCTTATCGTGTCGGCCTGCAGGTTGGCTGGAAGGCAGATGAGCAAGGAATGAGTCAAGACAGACCCATTTTTGTCGTGAGCGATTTGCATATGGGGGATGGGGGGCCGCGGGATAATTTTGCGGCGGACCACAAAGCCGAGCAGTTCAGTCGTTTTTTGGATTATGTGGAGCAAGAGGGTGGAGAATTGTTTATTTTGGGGGATTTGTTTGAGTTCTGGCAGGCGAACGTGGGGCGTGTAATTGTCCGTCGAATGGATTTTCTGGAGCGGTTTGCCCGGATGGGAGCAATCTATGTTGTCGGCAATCACGATGCAGATTTGGAGGATTTAATCGGCACAGGGCTTCTGGCCCATCCGTTCTTTGAGCGGATGACGCGTCCGTTTGAACGGACGATAGGGATGCGGCGGTTTAAGTTTATGCATGGGCATGAATTGGACCCGTTTAATCGGGATGGAACCCCTCGATGGGGGCGTGTACTGGCGATTTTGTGTGGAATGATAGAGGACCGAAAAGGTTCGCCGCTGCTTTCGGCAGGGGGACTAAGCGAAAGGGCCTTGCTGCGGATGGGGCGCAGTTTCATGTGGATGTGGAACAACTCGGTGAATCTGCTGGAGCGGAGTCGGGTCCGTCAGCCGCGGCATCGGATGAACGAGTCGTTGACGCCGGCTCAGGACCCGGCCAGAGAAAAGGGAATTTTGGCGTTGTACCAGCGGGACCGGCTGGAGAACGGGTATGATGTGCTGGTGGCAGGGCATACCCATCATGCGGTTTTGATTAACGGCTGGTACTGCAACAGCGGCTGCTGGGTAGGGCTTCGAAACAGTTTTCTCCGGATCGAACCCGACGGGACTGTTCGTTTGTGGGGCTGGAAAGACAATCAGCCGGTGGAACCGCGAAAAAAATCCAGGAAACCGCTTGATGTAATTTAAGGAGAGCATCCGTTCATGAGTCTGTCTATATCCGCCGGCCGGAAAACCCGGAAAAAATTGTCACTGCTGCGGGAGATTTTCAAGGGCAATCAGAGTCTTCTGGTGGTCCTTCAGGATAATCCGGACCCGGATTCCATTGCATCGGCACTGCTTTTGCGGAAGCTGGCGAATTCGCTGGCCGACATTGCCTGTTCGCTGGTGTACGGAGGACGAATCGGGCGAGCGGAAAATCGGGCGCTGGTTCGCTATTTATCGGTCAATTTGCGGGCGGCGTCGGAGGTTGATTTCAACAGCTACGATTTGATAGCGATGGTGGATACACAGCCGGGAACCGGCAATAATTGTCTGCCGGCGGAAATGGAGCCGGATATTGTGATTGACCATCACAAGTGCCGCCGGCGTACTCGACAGTGCCGCTTTACGGATATACGCAGCCGGTACGGGGCGACGGTTACAATTCTGTATGAATATCTTCAGGAGGCGGGGATTGAAATCGACAGCACACTGGCCACGGCGATTTTGTATGCGATTCGCTCAGATACGCAGGATTTCGGACGGGATACCACGCAGGCGGATTTGAATGCGGTGATGGCGGTGTATCCGCTGGCCAACAAACGGATTCTCGCGCAGATTCAGCGAGGCCGGGTGGAACGCAGCTATTTTCAGATGCTCAGCGACGGTCTTCGCAATGCGCGGGTGTATGGTCCGGCTGTTGTAACAGGGCTGGGGAAAGTGGACAATCCGGATATGATAGGAGAGATTGCGGATTTGCTGCTGCGGGACGATGAGACGGACTGGTCTGTCTGCTACGGTTTTTTTGAACAGCGGTTTTTGATATCGATTCGAACGAGTGCGGAGCCGCCTCGGGCGGATAAAGTGATTCGGCATGTGATCGGCCGCAAAGGCACCGGCGGGGGGCATCCGAGCTATGCGGGCGGACAGATTCCGCTGGACTCCGATGAGCCGATTCAGATTCGCCGGCTGGAACGGAGGATTCTTAAGCGGTTTTTGGAGGCCGTCGGGGCGGCAGGAGCCAAAGAGGAGAAGCTGATTCAATCCTGAAGGGAATCGGTCAGGTGCTTTTCAGCACGGCATCAATGTCGGCCAATTCAATCTGATTCAGGGGAGGGGCTGTGAGGGCTTTTAGATTTTCAAGAATCTGCTCCGGTCGGCTGGCTCCGATGAGGGCGGAGGTGATGCGGCTGTCTCGAAGGACCCATGTGAGGGCCATTTGAGCCAGCGATTGTCCGCGGCGGCGGGCCAGCTCGTTCAGATGAACCAATTTTGCACGAAGGGCCTCGGTAATCTGTTCTTTCTTCAGGAAGCCGTGCGGTTTGGCGGCACGGGAGTCAGCGGGGATGTCTTTTAAGTATTTGTCAGTCAAAAGCCCCTGAGCCAGCGGACAGAATGCAATGCAGCCGACGCCCAGGGTGCCGAGGGTATCGAGCAGGCCGTTGGTTTCGATATCCCGTACAAGCATCGAGTATTTGGGCTGATGAATCAGAAGGCGGTGGCCGCAGGATTGCAGCCATTCAAAGGCCTTGCGGGTCTGGTCGGCGGGATAGTTGGATAATCCGACGTACAGGGCCTTTCCCCGTTGGAGGATGTGGTCGAGCGCGGCGCAGGTTTCCTCTAAGGGGGTTTTGGGGTCGGGGCGATGGGAGTAGAAGATATCCACATAGTCCAGCCCCATCCGCTTCAGAGACTGGTCTAAACTGGCCATCAGGTATTTTCGGGAGCCGCCGTCGCCGTAGGGCCCCGGCCACATATAGTAGCCCGCTTTGGTGGATATGATGAGTTCGTCTCTCCAGGCGGCCAGGTCTTCTTTGAGGATTTTTCCGAAGTTTCGTTCGGCGGAGCCGGGGGGCGGGCCGTAATTGTTGGCCAGGTCAAAGTGCGTAATGCCGTTGTCAAAGGCCGTTAGAATCATTCGGCGTGCGGTCTGAAAGTCGTCCACGTCGCCGAAATTGTGCCACAGGCCCAGCGAAAGCGCCGGCAGACGCAGACCGCTTGTACCGGAGGGCCTGTATTCCATTTTTGCATAACGATTTTCGGCGGGCTGGTACGACATAAAGTGAATCCTTACTTACAATTGGAGGCGGATTGTTTCCGCCGGTTTCTTTTCTCCTGTTCGCGCTGGTTTTCAAGCCGGCGGTATTTTCGGATTTTTCGAATGATTTGTTTTTCAAGCCAACCCCAGAGGCCCAGCGACTTGAAGGTCATGGCAAAGGCGGCATCTTTTCCGATGATGTAATGGGCTTTGGGTTTTTCGCAGGAGATGATGCGGACAATCAGGTCCGCTACCTGCTGCGGGTCGCCGGCACGGGGCAGAATCTCCTCAAACATCGCCTTCAGAAAGCCGCGGTTCCATTCAAACATCGGGCTGGTTCGGTCATAGAAATGTTCGGCCTGATTGGCGTTGGCTCCGATGATTTCGGTTTTGTGATAGCCGGGCTCGACGGAGACGACATCGATGCCGAAGGGGGCCAGTTCCACGCGGATAGACTGGGTAAAGCCGATGAGGGCGTGTTTGCTGGCGGCGTAGGCAAAGTTAAAGGGGTGGCCGATAAGGCCCGCCAGCGAGGCGATGTTGACGATGCGGCCGCTTTTTCGCTGAATCATTTGCGGTACGACGGCGCGGGTCAGGCGAACCGGTCCGAAGTAATTGGTTTGAAAGATTTTGTCACATTCCTGTTCGGTGAGGTCCAGAAATGAGCCGGCAATCAGAATCCCGGCATTGTTAATCAGGACATCTATGGGTGAGAATTGCTGTACTATCGTTTCAATGGAAGCAGGGTCCGTGACATCCAGCCGTTCGATTCTGGCTGTAAGATTCGCTTTTTCAAGGGCTTGCCGAAGCGGGCCTGCCTTGTCGAGATTCCGCATGGTGGCAATAACATCAAACCCTTCTCGAGCGGCTTCGACGGCCGTCAGAAGGCCGAACCCGCTGGAGCAGCCGGTTATCAGGACTCTTTTGGGCCTTTCCATTGCTTCGTTCTGCATATCCGGGAAGGGTAAGGATTCCGATGCGGAAATCAAGAAAAAACAGTATCGGCAAAGGTTCTGTGATTTGTTTTCGAAAAAAAACGATGAAAAATACTTGCAAAAACCCTGAAAAATCCTATATTTGTAAGGCTTTACCGGAAGCATGTAAGAAATAGATAACCGTCCGGGCCAGCCGGACAAGCGATTTTCGGGAGCAAATGTATGGGTAGAGAATGTTTCTTTCTGGGCAAGAAGACCAGCACCGGACGCAGCATAGCTCGTCGCGGTAAGGCCAAATATCTGGGCGGTGTCGGTCGGAAAATCACCGGCATTACCAAACGGAAATTCAAACCGAATACGCAAAAGGTTCGGGCGGTTGTCAACGGCAAGGTCTGCCGGATTACGGTCTCGGCCAAGGCGATTCGTCAGGGTCTGGTTGTCAAGCCGCTGAAACGCAAATACAAACCGGCGGAAAAGGCAGCGGCCGCAGAATAGTTCTGTCCAAATACAGACACATCCAAAGGCAAGAGGATTTGGCTCTTGCCTTTTTTATTGCGCCAAAGCCCGGATGATTTGCACATACATTCGCCGGGCAGCGGCCAAATCATCTATGTTGACGGCTTCGTCGGGTTTATGACAGGCGGTTGGGTTGCCGGGGCCCAGGATGATGATGTCCGGGCACAGCGGGAGGAAATGCGGGCCGTCGGTTGTGAAGACGGCGACGTCGGTCTGGCTGGTTTGAACGGCACGACAGACGGTTTGGACAAAGGGGCTGTTCGGCGGTGTTGCCATTGCTTCACATTGGCGGAGGATGGAAACCTCGGCTCGGAAGTTGGGGTCCCGGGCTTTTTGCTCCTCGAGGAAAGTTTGAATTTGCTGGATGACGGACTGCTGGGGCTGGCCCGGCAGGGTGCGGATGTCCAAATGAAGCCGGCAGGTATCGGGAACGATGTTGGGGGCTGTTCCGGCGTGGAGCTGATTGATGCTCATCGTGCAGGGCCCCAGACGAGGGTGCGGGGGTTGCGGGATTGACCAGCCGAAAAGCCGATTGAGCAGCGGAAGCATTTTTTCGATGGCGTTGATGCCCTGTTTGGGCATCGAGCCGTGGGCGCTGCGGCCGTATGTGGTGATTTGCAGCCAGAGCAGCCCGCGGTGAGCGGTGAGGATTTTCAGATTGGTCGGTTCGGGCAGGATGATGCCGGCCAGCGGGCCGATTGTTTGGGCGGCGGATTGAACAAAGCGGTTGGCTCCGCAGCTGTCGGTTTCTTCGCCGGCGGTTGCGGCCAGGATGACATCACCCTGCAGCGCCAGGCCGGCGGAGGCAATTTCGGCGAGTGCCGCCGACGCAGCGGCCAGACCGCCGAGCATATCGACAGCGCCGCGGCCTAAAATGTGTCCGTTTTGTTCAAGGCCCGCAAATGGTTCGAAGGTCCATTGGGATGGGTCCGCCGGCACCACATCCAGATGGGCGGCCAGAAGCAGGCCGGGTTTCTGTCCGGTGGAGGGCAGGCGGGCAATGACGTTGGCTCGGTTTTCGTTCCAGATGTCTGCATCGGCCTGGATGCCGTGAGTCCGGAAATACCGCACGAGCACCTCAGCGGCCCTGCGTTCCCCGTTGTCGGCCGTCGGTGCGGCCCGAATCAATTGCTTGAGCAGTTCGTTCATAGGTCTTGTACTATACCGCCGAAAAGAAAAAGTTCCAGTCTGAAGGTGGGGTTGCGGGGGAATGAAAGGAATCTGCGGGGGCAAAAATGTGGATAGGGTTTTCATTCTCTTTTTTCCCCGCCCTTGCGGGCGGGGCTATTCGATGCTGCCCGTTTTCGCTCTTCGCTGAAGCTTCGAAGGACAAGTCGGGGGAAAGACTGGATTCCCGCCTTTGCGGGAATGACCGAGGCCTTTGCGGGAATGGCAGGGGCTTTCGGGGGGAAAGACGGAGGATACGTAGGAATGATGGAGGTCTGATATGAGAAAATAGCCTCGGGCGTAAGCCCGGGGAAAATGTGGATAGGGTTTTCATTCTCTTTTTTCCCCGCCCTTGCGGGCGGGGCTATTCGATGCTGCCCGTTTTCGCTCTTCGCTGAAGCTTCGAAGGACAAGTCGGGGGAAAGACTGGATTCCCGCCTTCGCGGGAATGACCGAGGCCTTCGCGGGAATGACCGAGGCCTTTGCGGGAATGACCGAGGCCTTTGCGGGAATGGCAGGGGCTTTCGGGGGGA
>JBBFLK010000030.1 GCA_037479115.1 Anaerohalosphaeraceae bacterium
CTAGTTTTCGTTTGGGTTTTACCGTGATGCCGATGCCGAAACCGTCCAATTCGACACGCTGGCAAAAGAGGCAGTCTGCATCCACATAGAGAACGGGTTCGCTGAAGTGTTCAAAATAATGTTTCAGACAGGAGGGTTTATGAGTGGCGTTTATAAATGGAGTCGATTTATAAATGGTGTAGGATTTGTAGTGCCTGCTGACTTCCAAAGGAATGAGTGTGCAGTCCAATTCGGCGGTTTCTTCAGGCGTCAGGCCGATGTCATAGACGAGCAGCGGCTGATGATAAAGACGACGGACACTGGCTGCCAGCGGTTTGACACAGTGAAAAAAGCTGCTGTCACAGGCGGTCAGAATTTGCATAATGCTCCCTTTCCGGAACGAATCTCCTTTTGAAAAGAGGATACAATAAATACGTTCTGGAAACAAGGTTTTTTAGATTTTGCTGGAAATCCGCTGCGGTCTTGATGAAGGGGCAATTCCATTGCTTTTTGACCTTCTTATTCTATAATTCGGTGGAAAAAGACTTGTTTGAGAAAATCGGTATTTTATGACGGTTCAAATAACAGCCATTATTCCGGCGGCCGGTCAGGGACAGCGGTGGAATCGTGCCTTTGGTACGCTCAAGCAGCTGGTTCCGGTCTGTGATAATCGGCAGCCCCTTCTGATTCGGACGATTCAGATGCTCCGAGACAGAGGGGTAGGGACTGTCTATGTCCTGACGAGAGAACCGGAAATTGTAAAGGCGGCGGCTGGAAGTGCAGAGGTACTGCCGCCTGCAGCAGACCGCTATTTAAGTGATACGATTCTTTCTTCTCGTTCAGTCTGGTCGGAAAAGACGGTTGTTTTACTCGGTGATGTCTATTTCAGTTCTGCCTGCATTGATTCGATTGTCCGGTTCGAACAGGAGCATCGCTTTTGGGGAATCGGGCATGGGTCGGCGGTTTGCCGGAACAATCTCAGACGCCCTGAATTGTTTGCATTTTCTTTTTTGGATTCGGCCTATTCAGAAGTGGAGAAGAGTTTACGCGAAAACTCTTTGCTGGCGGAGCTGCGGGACAAAGGCCGGATGTTCTGGAGGGCGCTTGGGTGCGGCCGGAAGATTTTCATTCCGTTTTTCCGGCAGAATTATTCACCCAAACCGTCCCATTGGTTTCGAGAAAGAGGGTTTCGAGGCAACGATTTCTGGAGGGCGTACCGCTGTTGGCAGCGGAAGCAGCCGGTCTATGCGTATCAATACGGCAAACTGTGGGGGCTGTATCGGCTGCTTGACAGGGTAGATCCGTTTGGGAGCCCCGATTATAAATGGCCCCAGGACCAATCCGGACATTTTGTTCAGGTGGAGGACCAGACGCAGGATATCGACAGTCCGGAGGACTATCAGCAGTTGTGTCTGCTTTGGAACGGTTCAATTCAGGCAATGAATCAAATGAAAGACGCGTCAGCAGGATGAACCCATGAGCGGATTGGAGATTTTGGCAGCGGTCCTGATTGCGGCTCAGATTGTTTTCACCATTCAGGTGATAAACAATACCCGTTATGCCCTGCAGAAATATAAACGGATTCGCGGGTATCGCACCAAAGCGGCGGTGATTGTGCCCTGCCGGGGGCTGGATGAGGCGTTTGAGGAGAATATCCGCTCGTTTTTTCTGCAGGATTATGAGCCGTATGTGCTGCTGTTTGTGGTAGAGGATGAGCAGGACCCGGCGTATCCGGTCCTAAAACGGCTGATGGAGCAATACCGCCCTCGAAGCCGGGCGAACGACGTGCGGCTGCTGACGGCAGGGCGGGCGAGCGGATGCAGCCAGAAGCTGCACAATCTGCTCTGTGCGGTTCGGCAGGCCGATGCGGATACGCAGGTGCTGGCGTTTGCCGATTCGGATGCGTGTGTCGGGCCGAACTGGCTCAGTCATCTGGTCTATCCGCTGCGGGAGACCCAGGCGGCCAAAAACGGGGCCGCAACGGGCTATCGCTGGTTTGTGCCGAAGACGCCGAATTGGGCGACGCTGACCCTGTCGGCGGTCAATGCCAAGATTGCCCAGCTGCTGGGCAATACGCGATTTAATCTGGCCTGGGGCGGGTCGATGGCGATTCGGGTGGATACGTTCCGCCGGCTGAATCTGGAACAGATTTGGGCTTCGGCGCTGAGCGACGACCTTTCTTTGAGCGAGGCCGTTGTCAAAGCCGGGCTGAAGATTGCTTTTGTCCCTGCGTGTATGTCGGCTTCCTATGAGTCGGTTTCGTGGAAGGAACTGTGGGAGTTTGGGCGTCGGCAGTTTCTGATTACGCGGGTGTATCGTCCGAAGATGTGGCTGTTCGGTCTTTTTTGTTCTGTATTCGCGGTGTTTGGGCTTTGGGGCGGGGTTGCGGCGGCGGTGTGGACACTCCAGACAGGGCGCCCGTCGTGGATTCTTTTACTCTGGCCTGCTGTGTTTGCTTTTTGTCAGTGGCTTCATGCCTTTTTACGGCAAAGAATGATTGGACGGCTCCTGGAGAAAGACCGGGACCGCCTTAAGCCGGCGGCGAGGGCGGATTTGGTTCTCTTTTGGCTTTTCTCGATGATTATGCTGGCGGTTATTGCGGCCTCTGCGGTTGGGAATACACTCACCTGGCGGGGGATTCGCTATCGGCTGCGAGGGCCGATGCGGGTGGAAATCCTTTCGGCGGATTAGCGGCAGCGGAGAGTTCGGAGCAGGTTTTCCAGCAGGGGTTTGAAGTTGCGAACAGCCTGAGCCCGATGGGAGATGCGGTTCTTCTCTTCGGCGGGAAGCTGGGCGGCGGTTTTGTTCAGGGACGGCAGCCAAAAAATCGGGTCATAGCCGAAGCCGTTTTCCCCCAGCGGCTCTTCTGTAATGAATCCTTCAACTGTTCCTTTTGTTTCCAGAAGCACCTGCTCGGCATCGGCCAGACACAAACAGCAGACAAAACGAGCTGTCCGCTGCTGCGTCGGAACTCCTTTGAGAAGCCGCAGCACTTTTTCGTAATTGAGCCGGTCAATAGTTTTGCGGTCGGGGTGTTCTCCCCGGATGGAATAGTCTTCAGCGGCAAAGCGGGCACTGTGAACGCCGGGTTTGCCGCCGAGGGCGTCGATGACCAGACCGGAGTCGTCGGCCAGCGTAAGCAGTCCGGAGCCGCGGGCATAGCCGAGGGCCTTCTTGCGGGCGTTGGCGGCAAAGGTCTCGCCATCCTCCGGTACGGCGAGCAGATGGGGAAAGTCGGCCAGCGTTTTCCAGAGTACCTGCTCGGCCAGTTCGCCCAGCATCGCCGTCAGCTCGGCCAATTTTCCCGGATTGGTCGTCGCAACAAGAATGGCGGGTTTGTCAAGATTCATTGAGTATTTCCAAGACGTTTGATTTCTTCTCTGATTTCGTCTATCACCTCGGGATTTTGGATTATCTTTTTCTTTCCGTCTGTTATGGAAATGATATAAAAAACCTTGCCGCTGTATTTTTCAGTGAATTTCTGATGTGTTTTCTTTTGAAATTCCAATTCATTGATGATTTGAGTGATATAGGCATGGCCTGCGGGTTTGATTTGAAGCCCGATGTACTTGTTGTTTATTTCAATATAAAAATCAACGTTGTACCCGCGGTCCCATTCATCCGGTGCCGGCTTAATTTCGACTCCGAGTGCCTGCTGGAGCTGTCCATAAATTGTCTGAATTTCGGATTGATACCCGTCAAAGGTTCGATTGATGACAAGATTGATAATAAAATCAATACAGTCCTGCTCGGAAATACTGTCCATTTCCGCGCGGCAGACCTCCGATATTTTTATGAATAATTGCCGTCCGAGTGTCTCCAGGTGCTCTTTTGAGTAAGCATTCTTATAATAAAAAGTTTCCCATTCACGGAGAGTTTTGGGGGCACATTTTCGAATCAGTTCAGAAACTGGACCGACTTTGCTTTTACGGGTCAGTCCCCATCGCATGTTTGCACTGTTTAAGAGCCACTCTTTTGCCATATGGTCGGCCTCGATTCTTTCAGGAATTTCGTATTGTATCGATGGGGTATAGATGCATCCGCTTTCGCCAGCCCCTTTTTAATGAGATGAGCGTTCAGAAACGTTTTATTTGACAGGAATAAGTAGCACAACAGGTGATTGTCTTCATCATAGGCGATTTGGTCAAACTTAAGAAAAACCTTTTGCCCTTTTGTTTTTTCTTCTAGGAAAGCAACGGCGTCCTGCCGGGTTTCTTCTTTCTCCGCTACTCCCAGTAAACGGATCGTGAGCCCATTGTCCAGTTTAAGCAGGTTTGGAGCGAGCACTTGTTTGACCCGAAAGAAGTCTTTGGGTGACGGCGTATCGCGGTTGATTTTTGAGCCGAAGGAGATTCGTCTCGGGTCTATTTTTTTGTCGAATTGGACAGGATCCTTGAAAATATACGGAAGTTTTTGGATGGCATTTTTCCAATCTTTCCGGCTTGTTTGAGCGTTTCGAAACTCAATGATGCTGTCTGCAAAGATGGTTTGTTGTTCTGTACCCAGTTTTTTTTCAATTAAACTGCGAAAATCTTTGTTAATTTCATAGCCGATGGAATTGCGCTGCTGGCGGATGGCAGCGAGGGTTGTCGTTCCGCTTCCCAGGAAGGGGTCTAGAACGGTATCACCAACGAAACTGAACATTCGAATCAGGCGTTTGGGCAGTTCTTCCGGGAACATCGCCAAATGACCGTTTTGCCGTTCTCCGGGGAAATTCCAGTGTCCGGCAAAGTACTGATTCCATTCTTCGGTTGTAAGTTTGGACATTTTCTTTATTTGGGGGCTGACAGAAGGTCCATTTCCGGGTTTTTTAAATATCAAAATAAACTCATAATCCAGTTTGAGAATGCCGTTTCGGGGATAGGGAAAGGAGCCCATGATGGAAGCGCCCCCGGTCGTGTTGCAGGTTGTCACTTTCTGCCAGATAACGGCCCCCATATAATCCAGCCCGATTGTCTCGCAGAATTTGATGATTTCGGTTCGTATCGGAATGATTTTATATCGGCCGTAATAGACGGAGCGGGCGAATTGGTCACCAATGTTGATGCAGAGCCGGCAGCCCTTATGAAGAACTCGAAAACATTCTGACCATACAAGATTCAGATTGTTGATATATTCCTCATAAGTATGGTCAAAGCCGATTTGATCCGGCGAACCATAATCTTTCAGCTGCCAATAGGGCGGGGAAGTGATAATCAGATGTACGGATTCGGATGGTACATCCGACATATCTCGGCTGTCCCCAAAAATGATTGTATGTCTCGTTTGCATAAGGATTCGAAGGCACTGTCTGATTAGCTATTATTATACAGACAGCATTTGTGCTTTCCAATAGAAAGCTGTCGGATGTCTGAAAAGCCGCAAGAAAGTCAGCTGAGGAGTTTTTTAAGCAGGGCACGCTGGAAGTGGAGTCGGTTTTCGGCCTGGTCGAAGATGATGGAGTTTTTAGATTCGGCGACCTCGTCGGTGATTTCATAGCCGCGATAGGCCGGCAGGCAGTGCATAATCTTCGCATGGGCCGGGGCTTCGGCCAGCAGCTCCGTGTTGACCTGAAAACCCTGAAAGTCGGCAATCCGCTTTTCTTTTTCGTCTTCCTGTCCCATGCTGACCCAGGTATCCGTATAGATTATGTCCGCATTTCGGACGGCTTCGGCCGGCTTGTTCGTAGTAAAAACGGTACCCGGGCGTGCTTTTTCCGCTTCGGCAATGGTTTGGTCGTCGAGCATATATCCCTTTGGAGCGGCAATCTGATAGCGCAGGCCGAAACGGGCACAGGCCTCGGCCAGGGACCGCGCGACGTTATTGCCGTCGCCGACATAGGCCAGCGTCAGGCCCTCCAGCCGTCCGAAGTGCTCGAGGATGGTCATCATATCCGCCATCACCTGGCAGGGATGAGACCAGTCGCTGAGGGCATTGATAACCGGTACGGTGGACCAGCGGGCCAGTTCGAGCAGGGTTTCGTGCGAGAAGGTTCGGGCCATAATGCCGTCCACATAGCGGGAGAAGACCCGAGCCATGTCCTTGGCGGGCTCGCGCTTGCCGATGATGCCGATGTCTTCGGGTTTTAAGTAAATGGCCGTACCGCCCAAGTCCGACATTGCCACCTGAAAACTGACGCGCGTCCGCAAGCTGACCTTTTCAAACAGCATTGCCAGGACCTTGCCGGAAAGGCAAAGGTCCCGTCCGCCGGATTTGTAGAGTTTTTTCAGGCGAATGCTTAAATCGAGCAGTTCCTGAAGTTCCTGTGTGGAAAAATCCAGAATGGACAGAAAGTGCGTCATTTTTTTGCCTCCTCAGCCAGAACCTCGTCCAGAATGGCAATGGCGCGGTCCAGTTCTTCGGCGGTGATGGTCATGGAGGGCATGAACCGCAGGACGGTATCCTGTGTGCAGTTGATTCGAAGTCCTTTTTCGAGGCAGCGGCTGACAATGCCGGCTCCGGGGACGTTCAGCTGGATGCCGATCATCAGCCCCATGCCGCGGATGCCTTCGATAAACGGGTATTTGGATTTCAGCTCGTTGAGTTTGCGGCAGGCATAGTCGCCCATCCGCTGGGCGTTTTCGAGCAGGTGTTCGGCTTCGATAGCCTCGATGACGGCGATGCCGGCAGCGCAGGCCAGCGGATTGCCCCCGAAGGTGGAGGCGTGCGTGCCGGGCACGAGGGCGGCGGCGATTTCGGGCTTGGCAATCATCGCTCCGATGGCGACGCCTCCGCCGAGGGCCTTGGCCAGGGTGATGATGTCCGGAACCACGTCGAAATGCTGGTAGGCGAACCATTTTCCGGTTCGGCCCATACCGGTCTGGACTTCATCGAGAATCATCACAGCGCCGGCTTCGTCGCAGAGGTTTCGGATGGTATGCAGGTATTCTGCTGTGGCCGGGTTGATGCCGCCCTCGCCCTGAATGGGTTCAATCATAACCGCCGCCACTTCCTCATCGAAGGCCTCTGTGAGGGCCTGAATGTCGTTGAAAGGCACGTATTCAAAGCCGGGCACGAGAGGCATAAAGCCGTCGTGATATTTCGGCTGGGCGGTGGCCGTCACGGCTCCGAAGGTTCGTCCGTGGAAGCTTTTTTCCGCTGTGATGATCTTGTACTTGCCCTTGGCGGTGTACTTTCGGGCCAGTTTGAGGGCGGCTTCGTTGGCTTCTGCGCCGCTGTTGCAGAAGAAGCATTTGCCGCCGAACGACCGCTCCGACAGCAGTTTGGCCAGCTGTCCCTGCGGAAGGGTGTAGAAGGTGTTGTCCATGTGCAGCAGCTGGGCGGCCTGTTTCTGGACGGCCTCGACGACGCGCGGATGGCAGTGGCCGATGCCGCTGACGGCCCAGCCTGGGAACAAATCAAGAATCTGATTGCCCTCCAGGTCAATCATGATATTGCCCTTGCCCTGAACGATGACCTTGGGCAGCCGGCCGTAATTGCCGATGACGTATCGATTGTATAATTCAATGACTTCCTGTGTATTCATGGGGCTCTTCCTTTCGCCGAATCGGCGGCTTATTTGACTATCTGGGTACCAATGCCTTTGTCCGTGTAAATCTCCAGCAGCAGCGAATGCTCGAATCTGCCGTTGATGATGTGGGCCTTTTTGGTACCGCCGTCGATGGCGGTCAGGCAGGCCTCGACTTTGGGCATCATTCCGGAGGTGATGATGCCGTCGGCAATCATCTTGGCGATTTCGCCCTCGGTCAGCGTGGAGATGTAGCTGTCCGGGTCGTCTTTGTTGGTTCGGATGCCGTGTGTATCGCTGAGGACGACGAGTTTTTCGGCTTTGACGGCGGCGGCGATTTTGCCGGCGACGCTGTCGGCGTTGACATTCAGCTTGCCGCCCGTGCGGGTCAGGGCCACCGGTGCAATCACAGGGATGACGCCCGCCTGACAGAGCATCGTGAGCAGTTCCGCATTGACATCACAGACCTTGCCGACCAGGCCGAGGTCGATTTTGCGTCCGTCGCCGTTTTCGAGGCGAAGGGGTTCGGCAAAAACCACGCAGCTGCTGAGGGAATGAAGCCCCATTGCCCGACAGCCCAGAGAACGGATGGTGTTGCAGATGGGGGTATTGATTTTATGGACCAGCACATGTTCGGCAATCGCCAATGTCCGCTCGTCGGTATAGCGGCGGCCCTGCACCCATTGGGGCTCCAGCCCGGCTTCATTCATCGCCTGTGTGATGGCTTTTCCGCCGCCGTGAACCAGGATGGGACGCATCCCGACGGTAGCCATAAAAACCACATCCACCAGCAGTTTGTACTGGAGTTCCATATCGTCGAGGATGCTGCCGCCCAGTTTGACGACCACGATTTTGTCTCGGAAGCGGCGAATGTACTCCATGGCTTCGATGAGCGCATTGGCTTTTCCGATGGCCTGTTCCATTTCGTTCGGTCTCCCAAAAAGTTCTGTCCGAAAATAGAAAAAAGCCAACGGAGGGATTTGAACCCACAACCGCCGGTTTACAAAACCGGTGCTCTACCGTTGAGCTACGTTGGCAAAAAACCTGTCCTGCCGGAAAAGGGGGATTGTACAGATTTTGCCGGGCGGATGCAAGGGATTTTGTCTAAATTCCGCTGTCCGGACGGGTGTTCAGGCGGCTGTTGAGCCGGCGGCACAGTTCCTTGAAAACGTTGGTTTTTTCCCGTCCGAGCAGGCGAATCGGGAAGGCGGTTTTGTTGTGATTGAGGGGTTCGTCGAGGTCCGTCCACTGCCGGCACAGTTCGCCGTCCGGCGTTCCCGGGATGGGGGAAAAGTCGGCCAGCATAATCCGAATGCCGAGTGAATGAGCAAAGTGCATGGATTCTTCGACCTGCTGGAGGTCGCCTTTGGGGTGCCCCAGGAGGATATATGCGGTGATTTGTTCGGAGCGGACGCCGGCGGTTTTGAGGGCCTCGACGGCCTCCGCCAGGTCGTCGGACAGCACCTTTTGACCGGTGGCCTCCTGAAAGGCCCGGCTGGCACTTTCAAAGCCGAGATAGAAGGTCTGAAAGCCCGCCTGGGCCATTTTCTCCGCCAGCAGGGGGGAAAGCAGGCGGGCATGAAGGGCGTTGGGGGTGTGAAAGGCGATTCCGTGAGGATGGCGAATGACATACTCCAGAAACGGAAGAAGGGTTTGCTGGGGATTGACCAGAAGTGCGTCGTCATAGAAGGCGATGTTGCGAGTGCCCAAACGGGCCAGATGCTCGTAATCGGCGATGCACTCCTTCAGCGGGCGGGGGCGGAACGGCCTGCCGGTCAAGGGCTGGTAGCAGTAGCTGCATTGAAACGGACAGCCCTCTGTGAGGGTCATGATGCCTTTGTCCAGATTTGGGTATCCTTCCCAGTATGGCGGACTGTACCCGGCGGAGGGCTCAAAGCCCAGCCGTTCCCAGAGGGGCCCTAAATGGGTATTGGAGATGATGCAGTCGGCTCCGAGGGACTGGGCATGGTCTCGGCAGCAGGTAGCATAGAACCCGCCCAGGACGATTTTGGTTTGCGGCTGGATTCGGCGAAGGATTTGGATGACTTCCTGGACTCCGGGGTACCAGTAGGTCAGTGAGGTTTGAATTAGGGCGAAATGAAAAGGACCGTGCAGGTCGAGAAATCGCAAGAACGCCTCTTGTTGAATGCCGAAACGATGGTAGTATCTGGGAATGTCTTTCAGGGCGGCGGGTTTTTCAATCCGCTGACGCGGAAATTCGCCCCGCCCCCATGAGTCTTCTTTCAGGGAGGGGGAAAATTCAGGACTTCTGCGGTATAGAAAGTCAAACAAGTATAGTTCTGCAAAGGATTTAAGCTTTCCTGCGGTTCGAAGAAGGCCGTATGGTTTCAGCCAGAAATCATAGGCGGCAAAGTCATAAATCGGCGGGTTGACCAGCAGGATTTTCGGCTTCATAGCGTTTTTGTTTTTCCTTACTTTAAGCGGTGTTCAAAAAAAAGATTTCTCTCTTTACAGTCAAGAAGGAATTTGTTAATCTTACTGGTCTTTGAGGAAATTGAAAACAGATAAGTCAGGGAACGAGGTTAGTTATGGCACATAAAAAGGGACAAGGTTCAACAAGAAACGGTCGAGACAGCAACCCGAAGTTTTTGGGCGTTAAGCGTTTCGGCGGACAAACCATTTCGGCGGGCGGGATTATTGTCCGTCAGCGGGGCACTCAGTTCTTCCCGGGCTTTAACGTCGGGATGGGACGGGATCATACCCTGTTTGCCAAGTGCGACGGCGTGGTGCAGTTCCGCGGACGCAAGGTGGACGTCGTGGCTAATTAAGTGTTGTGCTGAAAGGTCTGGATTCCCGCCTTCCTCCTTTGCTGAGTGCTTCGGAGGACAGGGCGCGGGGATGACGATGAGTTTTTTCAGAGCCGTTCGAAAGGACGGCTTTTTTTATGTTTGCAGAGCGGAGACAGATGGAATGACAAACGGCAGAGACGGTCTTCCTTATGGGGTTATTTTTGATATGGACGGGGTCCTGGTGGACTCCGAGGAGTTTTTGGCCCGCGCCGCCTGTCAGATGTTTGCCGAATATGGACTGAAGGTCAGGCCGGAGGATTTTGTGCCGTTTATCGGCACGGGCGAAACGCGCTATCTGGGCGGGGTGGCCGAAAAGTACGGTCTTGCCATCGATTTGGCCCAGGCCAAAGAGCGCACATACGATATTTATCTTCAGATTATCCGCGGGGCGCTGAAACCTTTACCCGGTGTGCATTCTTTTCTTAAGCGATGCCGAACGCTGGGCAAAAAGATTGCCGTGGCCTCCAGTGCAGACCGCCGGAAAGTCGAAGGCAACCTTCGGGAGATTGGTCTGGGCTTTGACTCTTTTGATGCGGTTGTAACCGGTGAAGATGCCGCCCGCAAAAAGCCCGCACCGGATTTGTTCCTGACCGCGGCGTCTCGGCTGAATCTGCCCCCTCAGAGCTGTCTGGTGATTGAGGATGCCGTCAGCGGCGTTCAGGCCGCCAAAGCAGCCGGAATGCGGTGTTTGGCCTTAACAACATCGTTTCCGAAAGAAGCTCTGACGGATGCGGACTTCATCGCGGCGGATTTGTCAACGGCGACGAAGGACGTGCTGCACTGGAAGGAAAACTGACTGCCGGAGGTGGGAGTCGAACCCACACCCGGGGTGAACCGGAAAGGATTTTGAATCCTTCGCGTCTGCCATTCCGCCACTCCGGCATGAAAACGGCACCAGCATAGGACCGGCGGCCGGATTCGTCAAGGGAATTTCCGGTTTGTTCATGCGGAAGGGTTGTTCGGCTCATCGAGGAAGACGATGTCCTCCGGGACGACGGCTACGTCTCGATGATTGGGGCCGAGGATTTGACGAATTTGGCTGGAGTGTTTGCCGGCGACCTGGCGAAGTTCGGCGGAGTTAAGACTGGTGACGGCCTTGGCCTGCTGATTAATCATCACGACCGCCCCAGCGCTGAAGGTGCCTTCGATGCCGGTAATGCCTTTGGGAAGGAGACTTTTGTTTTGGCGAAGAGCGGCCATGGCGCCGGCATCGACGTAAATGGTTCCTTCCGGCCGGCTGTGGAGTATCCAGCGTTTTCGGTTGGGCAGTTTGGCGGATTTGGGCAGAAACAGGGTGCCGATTTCTTCACCGTCGAGAATCCGGCACAGGACCTCCTGTTCGCGTCCGTGAGCCAGAATCACACGGCAGCCCGCTGTAAAGGCGATGCGGACGGCTTCGATTTTGGTTTTCATTCCGCCGGTGGAATAGGCCGAGCCCTTTTTGCCAGCGGCTCGCCGAATGTCTTCAGTGATTTCCTCCACAAGGCGAATGGGTTTGGCGTCCGGAAACTCTCTGGGGTTTTTGTCGTAAAGGGCGTCGATGTCCGTCAGCAGAATCAGCAGGTCGGCGTCAATCTTGCTGGCGACCAGGGCACTGAGCCGGTCGTTGTCGCCGAAGGCCGTGCCGATTTCTTCGGTAGAGACGCTGTCATTTTCATTGAGAATCGGCACGACGCCCAGACTCAGGAGCGTTTCGATGGCATTGCGGAGGTTCAGATAACTTTTGCGTTTGCTGAGGACCTCGGCCGTCAGCAGCACCTGAGAGACGCTCAGTCCTTCTTCCTGAAAGGCCTTGTGGTATTCGTGCATCAGCAGGGGCTGGCCGACCGCCGCACAGGCCTGACGAAGCGGCAGTTCCGTGATGGGGCCCTTGAGCTTTAAAGCACCGGCTCCCATCCCGATAGCCCCGCTGGTAACCAGCAGAACCTGGCGTTCCTGACGGTGCAGCTGAGCAATCTGGCGGGCGACGCTTCGGACATAGGAGGTATCGATGCCGCCGTTGCGGCTGAGGGTCGCTGTCCCGATTTTCACAACCATTCGTTTGACGGAGGATAAATCGCGCATACCTACGAGGTCCACCGTTTGGAAAGGGGTCTGTGTGTAAACTGTTTTTGTCCGCTGCAGTATTCGGCGACTGTGTGCCCTTTGCCGACCAGCCGCCATTTGTAAATCAGCAGGCCTTCCAGCCCCACCGGCCCGCGGGCGTGAATTTTGTTGGTGCTGATGCCGACTTCTGCTCCCAACCCGAACCGATAGCCGTCGGAAAAGCGGGTGCTGCAGTTCCAGAAGACGTCCGCCGAATCAACTCGGTCAAGAAAGTACAGAGCGGCCCGGCGGTTTTCCGTGACTATGGCATCGGTATGGCCGGAGCCGTAGGTGTTGATATGGCGGACGGCCTCTTCAAGGGTATCAACAACTCGAATCGAGAGAATCAAGTCCAGGTATTCGGTTTTCCAGTCTTCTTCCGAGGCGGGAGGGATGTCGATAAATGTGCGGGTTTTTTCGCAGCCGCGCAGCTGGACGTTTTTTTCTTCGAGAGCTGTTTTGACGGCCGGCAGAAAACGCTCGGCAATCTCTGCGTGGACCAGCAGGGTTTCTGCGGCGTTGCACACAGCCGGATACTGGCACTTGGAATCGACGGTGATTCGAACCGCCATATCAAGGTCGGCGTCTTTGTCCACATAGACATGGCAGATGCCGTCGGCGTGTCCGAGAACAGGGATGTTGGTATTGTTCATAATGTGCCGGACGAACTCATTGCTGCCCCGGGGGATAATCAGGTCGATATAGTCGTCCAGTTTCAGCAGGGAGGCGACGTCGGCCCGGGTTTCCAGCAGGGCCAGCCAGCCGTCGGGCAATCCGGCCTGAAGGGAGGCCTTCAGAATGACCTCGGCCAGAGTTCGATTGGTTTCGGCGGCCTCTGAACCGCCTTTGAGCAGCACGGCATTGCCGCTTTTCAGACAGAGCGTCGATATCTGCACGAGGGCGTCCGGTCTGGATTCAAAAATAACGCCGATGACGCCGATTGGACAGGTCACCTTGTACAGTTCCAGTCCCTTGTCCAGTTCTGTTGCACTCAGGGTCGCTCCAACCGGGTCCGGCAGGGCGATCAAACTGTCGATGCCTTTGCAGACATCCTCAATTTTCTTTTGGTCGAATTTGAGGCGTTTCAGGAGCGGGGCGGCCAGCTTTTCCTGTTCCGCTTTCTGAAGGTCCTGCCGATTGGCGGCGATGATTTTTTCGGCGTGGGTCTGAAGGGCGTTTCGAATGCAGGCCAAAGCATGGTTTTTCTCTGCCGAAGACAGAGACGAAAGCGCCAAAGAGGATTCCTGGGCTTTCAAAGCAAGATTTTCAATGGTCATTGTCTATCCCGAAAATCCCTAACTAATTGTAATCCAGTGTGTTATCAGTTTTATTAACATACAATCTTCTCTTTTGAAAATACAGAAAAAATCACAAAATACTCACCCCTGTATCCAGATAGATGTTGTCCAAATAGATTGATTTGTTCTAAATAGACAAATTAAATCGTTTTTGTTGAATGAGCCATTTTTATCGGGCTTAACATACTCCTTATATGCCCCTTTCTTTTTTTATGCCTTTCTTTCGAATTCTTTCCTTAAGCTGCGCTCCGTTCAAGACGATTTGTCGCCGGAAAAGATTTACGGAGACACTATATGAAACAACTGAAATGGGCGGTCTTTTTACTCGGAGTTTTCGGGGGAACTGCGTTGGGAGGGATAGCGGTTCTGGATGTTCAAAAAGATGAAGCGTTTTTGAAGAATATGCGGATGAGTGGTCTGCTTGTTCCAAGCGGATATACCT
This sequence comes from Anaerohalosphaeraceae bacterium, assembly GCA_037479115.1. Lineage (NCBI taxonomy): Bacteria > Pseudomonadati > Planctomycetota > Phycisphaerae > Sedimentisphaerales > Anaerohalosphaeraceae > Anaerohalosphaeraceae bacterium. The sequence continues at coordinate 14,062 of JBBFLK010000030.1, forward strand.
ACTCTTTTATCGGAGGTTCAAGGTATATTACCGACGGCAGCGATTATCAGGCCGTACAAAATGCCTTTCAGAAATGGAGTTCCGCAAATGCGTCCCTTTGGGCTGTGGAAGTACTGTCAAAAGGGGGCTTTACACCCGGCCACAGGAACGGTCGGAATGAAATTGCCTGGATAAGTCCGACGGAAAACGAACCGAACCCGTGGAAAAATGTCCTGAAACTTCCGGATTCGATTCTGGCTGTTGTAAAGGTCTGGGTGGAGCCGACAACCAATCGTGTGATTGAGAGGGATTTGTACTTTAATGATGTGACTGTGTCCTGGAGGACGGGCAGTGATGGGGAAGAAGGGGGATTTTGGGTGGAGCGGGTGGCTTTGCATGAAATCGGCCATTTGTTCGGCCTGCGGGATGTGTACAATCCGGGTCAGAAGGGATGGGAGGGGTGGATGGGGGATGGGAATGAGCATTTGGCTATGTACGGCTATTCCTCCCGATGGGATGAGGCGGCAGCAGTGCACCCTGTCGAGTCGGCGGCGCTGGCGTTTGCCTATTTTTCTGTTCCTGAACCGCGTTCCATGCCTGTCTTTGCGCTGGCGGCCGCACTGTTTTTCATTACCCGCAAACGCTGAAAAGCTTTTTGGATTGGGCACTTGACAAATGGGGGGCGGTTTCGTACTCTTTTGGACAGTTGTTTTCGCGGGCGTAGCTTAATGGTAAAGCCCCAGCCTTCCAAGCTGGTTATGTCGGTTCGATTCCGATCGCCCGCTTAAAAAGTAAATAAAGCTCTTGACAAGATTTACGAAACTGGCTATTTCGAGTTTAGTAACGTTCCAGTGTAATTTCCAGTGTAGTTTACGACAGGTGGGGTGATAGCAAAACCGTTTGTATTGCACTATCTGTCGGGGAATGTATTGCCTTTCAGTATTCAGTCGTCAAACCCAGCCGCCAGCAGCGTGCCGGCCATCCAAATCACCGCCCAGCGCCGCAGCACCCGCATCCAAAAGTCCCGGTGAACCGCTCCTTCCAGCCCGCCGGAAAAGGCCTTGACCACCGCTCGGCTGTTGGACAGCGTCCAGTCCGGCCCTAAAAACGTCAGCTGCAAGAGGCTGCGGACCGTCGGAGAAATCCCCAGCCGGTCATAAGGCAGCCCGCCGAAGTCATTGTTCACCGCCGCTATAAGAGCTTGGTCCTTCTATAAATGCATCAGAGGCAGACAAAAGATCTTGAAACCTTTTTTCCAAAAAAAGTTTTTGGACTTGCATATCAACTGAAATTAAATATGTTTTGTATTCAATGTCATTATCGCTGAATGGAGGTTTTTTAGTGGGAGGATAGCTGATTTTAAGGTGAACATATGGGCGAGAAGGAGTTTTATGCACATTCAGATCCATCCCGATTGCCGCTGGAACAAGGAGGACGGTGGCATCTGCTGTCTGAACATCTTGAGCAGACCGCCCTGTTAGCCCGGGAGTTTGCAAACAGTTTTGGAGCCGGCGACTGGGGCTATCTGGCCGGCCTATGGCATGATGCCGGAAAATACAGCGAAGAATTTCAGCGTTATCTCCGGAATTCCTGTGATGCCTCCGTTGAGCAAAAAGTCAGAATTGATCATTCCACGTATGGAGCACAAAAAGCCTATCAGAAGTGGACAAATGGAGAGGGGAAAATTCTTGCCTATGTCCTTGCCGGACATCATTCCGGACTTCCGGACGGGAAATCGTCCGAGGATTCCTGCCTTACGGAACGTTTAACGAAATCCCTGCCGTATCAATTTGGATGCCCAGATTCCCTTTTTGAACACCACAAGCCGAAGCTTCCGTTTTCACTGAATCGGGAACGGTTTTGTTTTGAAGTGAGTTTTTTTATCCGGATGCTTTTTTCCTGTCTGGTTGATGCCGATTTTCTGGACACGGAAAGACACATGACGCCCGAAAAGGCCGTCTGTCGGGCGGAGCCGTATTCGCTAACTGAGCTCTATGCCAAGCTGGAAAACCATCTGTCTTCTCTGCAGACTCAGGTCAAAAAAACGAAGGTAAACTCTCTTCGGGCCCAAGTACTGTCTGATTGTCTGAATGCCGCCGCAGAGCCGACCGGCCTTTTTTCTCTGACTGTTCCAACCGGCGGCGGAAAAACGCTGTCCTCCATGGCTTTTGCACTCAGACACGCTGTGCAGTGGGGTCTAAGGCGTATTATCTATGTCATTCCCTATACGAGTATTATTGAACAAAATGCAAAAATATTCCGGGACCTTTTCGGCGATCGAATGGTTCTGGAGCATCATAGCAATTACGACCCGCAGGAGGAAAGCTACAGAACCCGACCGGCCGTTGAAAACTGGGATGCTCCGATTATTGTAACGACAAATGTTCAGTTTTTCGAATCGCTGTATGCCTGCCGCAGCAGCCGCACCAGAAAACTCCATAATATCGCCAAAAGCGTGGTGGTTCTGGATGAAGTTCAAACTCTTCCTTCGGAGCTTCTGCTGCCTTGTCTTGAAGTGATTCGGGAGTTGACCTTGCATTATCAGTGTTCCTTTGTTTTGTGCAGTGCGACACAGCCGGCCGTTGGCTATCGAGATGATTTTCGGGATGGCCTGCAAAATGTGCGGGAGATTGTTCATGATTCACACAGACTGTATGAACAGATGAAACGGGTCCGCATTCACCATCTTGGCATTCAAAATGATCAGGAACTGATAGGGAAACTTATCCAATGTTCCCAGGTTCTGTGTATTGTGAATACGCGAAAACATGCCAGAACTCTTTTTCAGCAGATTCTGTCGGCCGGAAATGCTTTTCATCTCAGCGCTTCGATGTATCCGCTTCATCGTTCCCGAAAATTAAAGGAAATAAGAGAGGCATTGTCCAGAGGGGGCTGCTGTCGAGTTGTCAGCACTCAGCTGGTCGAGGCCGGTGTGGACATTGATTTTCCGGTCGTCTATCGGGCCATTGCCGGTCTGGATTCGATTGCACAGGCTGCCGGTCGGTGCAATCGGGAGGGGTTGCGGGAATGCGGGGAGGTCTTTGTCTTTGAACCGGCTCAAACGCTTCCGCCCGGTTATTTCCGTCACACGGCGCAAATTGCTTCGGAAGTAATTCGGCGTTTCAGCCCCGATATTCTTTCTCTGGAAGCCGTTGAGGAATATTTTCGAGAGTATTACTGGAGCCAGGGAAAACGGCTGGACAAAGAAAATATTCTGGAACTGATCAGACAGGGAGTCAAAGGAGATTTCCCATTTCGGACTGTAGCGGAGAAGTTCAGAATTATACCGGAGGAAACGAAACCGGTGATTGTCCCCTTGGAACAGGAAGCCTGTGAGCTTATTGAGCGGATTCGGCGAGGGGATTCTTTGAGCGGATACAGCCGAAAACTTCAGAAGTATACAGTCCAGATTTCTCCCTTTTACTGGGGCAATCTTGTGAAGACCGGGAGTATTGAGATTGTCCAGGAAGTCTTCCCGGTTCTAATGAATCTTCATTTGTATGATGAGAATGTCGGATTGTGTCCGGATGATCAGAATCCTGATCCGGAATGGCTTATCGCGTAACGTGGAAGAAAGGAGATAGTATGAGTTTCGGCGTAAAACTGCGGGTCTGGGGGAAATATGCCTGCTTTACCCGTCCGGAAATGAAGGTGGAGCGGGTCAGTTATGATGTGATAACGCCGTCGGCGGCAAGAGGGATTTTGGAGGCCATTTACTGGAAGCCCGCTATTCGGTGGGTTGTTGATCGGATTCATGTTCTAAAGCCGATTCGCTTTCTGAACATTCGGCGCAACGAACTGGCCGGCAAAATTCCTCTCAAGAATGTTAAGACTGCTATGAAGGACGGTCGGTCTCCTTTGGAGGTCTTTATAGAAAATGATCGTCAGCAGCGGGCTGCCATGATTTTGCGAGATGTGGATTATGTGATAGAGGCGCATTTTGAATACACCGGAAAAGAAGATACGGATGACGGAAAACATCTGGATATGTTTAACCGTCGTGCAAGGAAAGGCCAGTGTTTTATGCAGCCCTATCTGGGATGCCGTGAATTTCCTGCATCTTTCCGGCTGCTGGAGAATGAAGAGCCGATTCCGGCATCTCATCTGCGGGGCAGGCAGGATTTGGGGTTTATGCTGCATGATATCGATTTTGCGGAAGAGATGACGCCGCATTTTTTCAGGGCGGAAATGATGGACGGAGTGATTGAAATCCCGCCGTTTCAGAGAAAGGAGGGCACAGTATGATTCTTCAGGAGCTCTGTCGTTATTATGACCGTTTGGCGGAGAATCCGGCGATTGCAATTTCCCCGCCGGGATTCAGTTGCGAGAAAATCCATGCGGAGATTGTCCTGAATCCTGACGGCAGTCTTCTGCAGTTTAACGACCTGCGGGTTCCAAAAGGCAAAAAGCTCGTTCCTCGCGAGATGATTGTTCCCCAATCGGTAAAACGAACGAGTAGTCCTGCGCCGAACTTTCTGTGGGATAATACCTCGTATGTATTAGGGGCGGACAACAAGGGCAAGCCGGACAAGGCGGTCCAATGTTTTGAACTGTTTCGTGAATTTCACCGGGAATTGCTGAGAACAGAAAAAGAACCGTCTATTCTCGCGTTTCTTGCCTTTCTTTCGAATTGGGACCCACAGCGAGCCCCGTCTTTGAATCACTGGGATGAGCTGGCCGGCGGCAATGTTGTTTTTCGCCTGAACGGAGAAAGACAGTACTTGCACGAAAAGGCCTCTGTGAGAAAAATATGGCTTGAGTATAAGAGCCGAAACCAGGAAGGGGTTCAAGGGTACTGTTTGGTAACCGGGCAACAACAGCCTATTGCCCGGCTGCATCCGGCCGTCAAGGGGGTGAAGGATACACAAAGCAGCGGAGCGGCAATTGTTACTTTCAACCTTGATGCGTTTTGTTCCTACGGCAAAGAGCAGAACTTTAATGCTCCCATAGGAGAAATGTCTGCTTTTTCCTATACGACTGCTTTGAATTATCTCCTTGCCAATGACAGCAGACAGAAACTCCAGATAGGGGATACAACGACGGTTTTTTGGACGGAGCGCCCGTCTCCCATAGAGGGCCTTTTTGGGATGATGCTGGATCCGAAAGAAGCTGATATTTCAGATAATGCCGACCTTCGTCGGGTGCTGGAGGCCGTTCGGGAAGGAAGGCCGGTTGACAGGGCGGATTCGGATATCCGATTTTTTATTCTGGGCCTGTCGCCCAATGCAGCCCGGATTGCCGTACGGTTTTGGCATGTCTGTACGGTGGGGGACGCGGAAGAAAAGATTGGCCAGCATTTTCGGGATTTGAGAATCCGGAAAGATTTTGATTCTGAGCCGGATTTCCCGGGAATATGGAGGTTGTTGAGAGAGACGGTCAATCAGAAGGCGAGCGATTCGTCTCCGCAGCCCCTCTTGGCTGGAGCTGTGCTTCGCTCGATCCTGACCGGCACGGCGTATCCGCAGGCTCTGCAGAATGCCGTTCTGAATCGGATTCGCGCGGACCAAACGATCAACTATGTTCGAGCAGCCATATTAAAGGCAATTCTGGTTCGAAAATACAGACTATCTAAACAAGGAATGGAGGTGTCTATGGCTTTGGACAAAGAAAACAAAAATCCGGCTTATCTGCTGGGACGGCTTTTTGCCGTACTGGAAAAGGTTCAGCAGGATGCATCCCCCGGGATCAATACAACCATTAAGGACAGGTTCTGGGGGGCGGCGTCGGCCACTCCGAAGGTGGTATTTCCGCAATTGCTCCGACTGGCGCAGCATCATCTTGAGAAAGCGGAGTACGGCAAAATGCGGGACAAACAAATTGAGGAAATTCTGGCGGATTTGTCTGATTTTCCCGCTCATTTGTCATTGGATGAGCAGGGGCTGTTTGCTCTCGGATATTATCATCAGCGTCAGGATTTCTTTAAAGGCAAAGAATCTCGGGAAACGAACCAATAAAATTTTTTGAAAGAAAAGGAGAATAGATTATGAGTCAAATCCTTCAGAATCGCTATGAGTTCGTGTATCTGTTCGATGTCGAAAACGGCAACCCTAACGGCGACCCGGATGCCGGCAATATGCCTCGCATCGATCCGGAGACCAGCTACGGGATTGTGACCGATGTGTGTTTAAAACGCAAGGTGCGGAACTATGTGCAAACGGTTCGGGGAGACCAGCCGCCCTATTGCATTTATGTGAAAGAAAAGGCCATTCTAACCAATCAGCAGAAAAGAGCATACGAGGCATTAAAAATTGATAAGGGGAAAACAGCGGCGGATGAGATTGAAAAGGCCAGATTGTGGATGTGTCGCAACTTCTTTGACATTCGAACATTTGGAGCGGTGATGTCATTAAAGGAATACAATTGCGGTCAGGTGCGGGGAGCAGTGCAGATGAATTTTGCTCGAAGCGTTGATGTGATTTGTCCCCGTGAATTGACCATTACACGCATGGCAGTTGCTACAGAAAAGGAGGCGGAATCGCAAAGCGGAGACAACCGCACAATGGGTCGAAAGAATATTGTCCCATATGCTCTGTATCGTGCGGAAGGGTATATTTCTGCCTGTCTTGCGGAGCAGACAGGTTTTACGGAAGACGACCTGGCCCTGCTGTGGGAGGCCCTGATCAATATGTTTGACCATGATCATTCTGCTGCACGCGGGAAGATGTGTGCACGACGGCTGATTGTATTTAAGCATGAAAGTAAAATTGGAAACGCTCCCGCTTACAAATTGTTTGACACGATTCAAATCAAGCCGTGTGAGGGAAAACCGCCTCGCAGCTATGAGGACTACAAGGGCAATATTACCGCTCCATCCGACGGTCCGCTGAGCGGTTTCCCGGGGGTTACCGTGCAGAATCTTTTGTGATTGTGGATGTCTTATGTATGCAGAGGCTGACTATCTTCCGCTTTCCGCCCTGCAGCATTGGGTGTTCTGTCCGCGGCAGTGCGGGCTGATTCACCTGGAGCAGGTCTGGGATGAAAATCGTCTGACGGCGGAAGGGCGTATCCTCCATCAGCGAGTCCACGAGATGTCGGATGAGCATCGTTCCGACATTTCTATTGTGCGGGGACTGAGGATTTATTCCCGCCGTCTCGGGCTGATCGGTCAGGCGGATGTGGTGGAGTTTCACAGGACTCAGGCAGGGATTTCTCTGCCGGATGCCGAAGGTTTGTGGCAGCCGTATCCGGTTGAGTACAAACGCGGCAGTCCCAAGATGGATGCCTGTGATGAGGTACAGCTGTGCGCTCAGGCCATCTGTCTGGAGGAAATGTTGGGGATTGCCGTTCTGCGAGGAGCTTTTTTTTACGGTCGCCCGAGACGGCGGAAGGAAGTGGTTCTTACGGATGAGCTGCGCAGGAAGACGGAAGAATCGGCACACCAGCTGCATGAGATGTTTCGACGGGGGCGTACACCGGGTGCTTCTTATGAGAAAAAATGCCGGGCCTGTTCTTTGTACAATCAATGTCTCCCCAAAACGACCGGCGGAAAAAAGAACATTGAGCATTACCTCCAGATGGCTTATGAACTGCCCCGGGAGGAGATGATTCCATGAAACAGCTCCTCAATACCCTGTTTGTTACAACGCAGGGCGCCTATCTGGCCAAAAACGGCGATACAGTCGAAATTCTGCATGAGCAGCAGACAAAGCTGCGTGTGCCGATTCATACCCTCGGAAGCATCGTCTGTTTTGGGAATGTTGCCTGCAGCCCGTTTTTGATGGGACTTTGTGCCGAACATAACGTTCCATTGTCATTTCTCACTGAGAACGGGTACTTTCTCGCAAGGGTACACGGTCCCGTTTCCGGCAATGTTCTGCTGAGGAAAGAGCAGTACCGCCGCTCGGATGACCTGAAAGCCAGTTCAGAAATCGCCCGTTCTGTTGTTTCGGCCAAAATCGCCAACAGCCGCATTGTCCTGCTCAGAGCACTCCGCGACCGACCGCAGACGGAAGGTCGGGAGAAGATTCAAAATGCTTTGGAGGAAATGGGGCAGAATCTGGAAGATTTAAAGCGTTCGAGCGATCTGGAGGAAATCCGCGGACTTGAAGGCATGGCCGCCAACACGTATTTCGGATGTTTTGACTGTCTGATTACGGCCAATAAGAATGCCTTCTTTTTTTCGCAGCGGAGTCGGCGTCCTCCCTTGGACCCCGTCAATGCGCTCCTTTCTTTTTTGTACACTTTGCTGGTGCATGATATTCGCTCAGCCCTGGAAGGGGTCGGACTGGACCCGGCCGTTGGATTTCTGCATCGAGATCGGCCCGGCAGGCCTGGACTGGCCTTGGATATGATGGAGGAATTGCGGGCTTATCTGGCGGACCGCCTGACGTTGTCGCTGATTAATCGGCAGCAGGTGAGCCCCGAAGGGTTTCAAAAGACGGAATCGGGTGCTGTTGTGATGGATGAGCAAACCCGAAAAACTGTATTGGTTGCCTGGCAGAAGCGAAAACAGGAAGAGATTACCCATCCTTTTCTTCAGGAAAAGATACAGATTGGTCTGCTCCCGTATGTTCAGGCCTTGTTGATGGCCCGGTTTCTGCGCGGGGATTTGGACGGGTACCCTCCATTTTTGTGGAGATGACTATTCGGAGACGTAGGTTGTATGATGGTGTTGGTAACGTATGATGTAAACACGGAAACGCCGGCTGCTCAGAAACGATTGCGTCAGGTGGCGAAAATCTGCGAAAATCGGGGGCAGCGGGTTCAGAATTCCGTGTTTGAATGCTTGGTTGAACCAGCTCAATGGGTAGAACTCAGGCAGAAGCTGATTGACTCGATCGACCCGGCTAAAGACAGCCTGCGATTTTATTTTCTTGGGAGCAATTGGAAGCGAAGAGTTGAACACGTTGGGGCTAAGCCCGGATACGATCCGCAAGGGCCCTTGATTGTGTGATTTGCTAAACGCGAACCTCAAGCAGGCACGGAAAGTCCGGCAGGTTCGCGAATGTTATAAGTGGTTATTTGACAAGTAAATACGGAAATTTTGGTTTTAAACATGAGCCCGATTTCCTTAAATCCTCCATAGGTTCGCGGAATCTCATCGCTAACTCTTTGGGAGCAAAGAGGATAGGGTATGTGCAGTCGCCCGCTTCACGCGGGCGTGGATTGAAACTTACTGATGCCTCATTAAGACAGAGAGTAGTATGTCGCCCGCTTCACGCGGGCGTGGATTGAAACATTTCCATAACTACATATAAATATAACATAGACGGTCGCCCGCTTCACGCGGGCGTGGATTGAAACGCCCTGCGGCAGGCGATTGCCTATTTGGCGGCGGAGTCGCCCGCTTCACGCGGGCGTGGATTGAAACGGGCGCAGATCGATGCGATGACCAAGTCGATTGGTCGCCCGCTTCACGCGGGCGTGGATTGAAACGTCTGCCAACGTCGTGCTGCCGAAGTCAAAGACAGTCGCCCGCTTCACGCGGGCGTGGATTGAAACTCGACAAGCAGAAACGCACCTATGCGCAGGGGCCGGTCGCCCGCTTCACGCGGGCGTGGATTGAAACTCGTGCAGATCGCCAACGTAGTCGACGGGCAGATCGTCGCCCGCTTCACGCGGGCGTGGATTGAAACTCGGCTGGCCATTCGATTCGGGCCCAGTCGGATAGTCGCCCGCTTCACGCGGGCGTGGATTGAAACGTGATATTGCGGCTGCTCTGCATCAGAGCCCGGCGTCGCCCGCTTCACGCGGGCGTGGATTGAAACACCGCCGCCGCCCGAACAGCCAAACAGGGGGAGGGTCGCCCGCTTCACGCGGGCGTGGATTGAAACGATCTCAGGATCTTATGGCTCCCCAGACGGAGCGTCGCCCGCTTCACGCGGGCGTGGATTGAAACCGTCCGCAGCGAATAGGTATAGTCCTCCAGACCGTCGCCCGCTTCACGCGGGCGTGGATTGAAACTGGTTCTGCACGTCATAGACTATCTGCACGACCTGTCGCCCGCTTCACGCGGGCGTGGATTGAAACAATCTCGCGATCTTTGGCACCGATCTGGTCGAGGGTCGCCCGCTTCACGCGGGCGTGGATTGAAACAGAAACGCCATCTGCTGCTGGTCGGTGAGGGTTGTCGCCCGCTTCACGCGGGCGTGGATTGAAACAATCCGCTGCCGCACCGGCTGGGTACGGTAAATTAAGTCGCCCGCTTCACGCGGGCGTGGATTGAAACCGATCTTCGGCGGAGGAACCAACGCCGAATGGTGTCGCCCGCTTCACGCGGGCGTGGATTGAAACCAGAAGCAGTTGATACCTTTGCTGGACTGATAGGTCGCCCGCTTCACGCGGGCGTGGATTGAAACAGGCCGTGATGTGCTGGGCGTAGCCGCGATCGGCGGGTCGCCCGCTTCACGCGGGCGTGGATTGAAACAAAGTAGAACCGGCTGCTGCAGAACCAGCGAGGACGTCGCCCGCTTCACGCGGGCGTGGATTGAAACCATACGGTAGCTTATCATCGAGCGACTGGCAAGGTCGCCCGCTTCACGCGGGCGTGGATTGAAACTACAGGAAGCGTCTTAAAGTGGGGCTTCTGTGAGGTCGCCCGCTTCACGCGGGCGTGGATTGAAACCTACAGCATCCGTTCGGATTCTGCCGGCGAATCGGTCGCCCGCTTCACGCGGGCGTGGATTGAAACTCGAGCTTGTAGCCGCGATGCTCCAAGATTTTGGGTCGCCCGCTTCACGCGGGCGTGGATTGAAACGGGGGCCTATAAATCCGGACGCAGTTGGCGGATTGTCGCCCGCTTCACGCGGGCGTGGATTGAAACATCGATTGCGAACAGTTTCTGCGGGACCGTCGGCGTCGCCCGCTTCACGCGGGCGTGGATTGAAACGTTGATGATGGGGATGCTGATTCAATTCTATTCGGTCGCCCGCTTCACGCGGGCGTGGATTGAAACTCTGCGCCGAATGCAGCAGCTTGTCGAAGAGCGGGTCGCCCGCTTCACGCGGGCGTGGATTGAAACGAGTTCTCCTCCGGCTCATAGGCCGGCCCGGCCAGGTCGCCCGCTTCACGCGGGCGTGGATTGAAACCTCGCTCACCTGATCAACAATGGCTCCGGTGTCATGTCGCCCGCTTCACGCGGGCGTGGATTGAAACACCCTGGCGGTCAAGCACGATATGGCCGTGCGGAGTCGCCCGCTTCACGCGGGCGTGGATTGAAACGTCCATCGATGCCTCAAAAAGGCCGCCCGCCGCAGCGTCGCCCGCTTCACGCGGGCGTGGATTGAAACAATCCTTATGACCCGCTGCACGGCCTGGGACCAAGTCGCCCGCTTCACGCGGGCGTGGATTGAAACCATCCGAGGGACTCGCAGATAGCCAGCAGGTCGTGTCGCCCGCTTCACGCGGGCGTGGATTGAAACTAAAACCTGCTCGGCACGCTGGAGCATCCGCTCCTGGTCGCCCGCTTCACGCGGGCGTGGATTGAAACACGCAGCCGGGTGAGGGACGCATTGCCGTCATCGTCGCCCGCTTCACGCGGGCGTGGATTGAAACTGCTGGCGGTCTGCCTGATTGCTCTGGGTCTATGTCGCCCGCTTCACGCGGGCGTGGATTGAAACGCCGGATTTGTCGAGCCGATATTCGAGGACGCGGTCGCCCGCTTCACGCGGGCGTGGATTGAAACATATAATCCACCAATCGGGCGGCAATTTTTTTCGTCGCCCGCTTCACGCGGGCGTGGATTGAAACGAATGCCGATTCGGCGCCGAGACCGCTGTAATCGCGTCGCCCGCTTCACGCGGGCGTGGATTGAAACGCACCGGGTGAGGCCGGCTGGCGGGTTCGAGGCCGGTCGCCCGCTTCACGCGGGCGTGGATTGAAACGGCTCAACCGGCGGCACATTCGGCTCGGAAGCGGCGGGTCGCCCGCTTCACGCGGGCGTGGATTGAAACGTCTTCCAGCAGTCCCTTTCCATTCGGACGCCAAGGTCGCCCGCTTCACGCGGGCGTGGATTGAAACTGATTATAGGACGGTTGGGTGGACAGACTGCGGAGTCGCCCGCTTCACGCGGGCGTGGATTGAAACTCTTTTCCCGGCGGCCAACGCAGCCGCCGCGTTAGTCGCCCGCTTCACGCGGGCGTGGATTGAAACGCCGAGCCAGACCGCAGCAAGGCGGCGGAGTATTGTCGCCCGCTTCACGCGGGCGTGGATTGAAACCTGCGGCTGAAGGTCAATAATCAATTCCTTGTACGTCGCCCGCTTCACGCGGGCGTGGATTGAAACCGTGATCTCCTCCGGCTCGAGTTTGACCCCGGCGGGTCGCCCGCTTCACGCGGGCGTGGATTGAAACTTGCCGGCAAGTTGCCGTACAAGGGGCCAGAATGTCGCCCGCTTCACGCGGGCGTGGATTGAAACGGCGGACAGCGAGGTTACGCCGAGACGCTGTTGGGTCGCCCGCTTCACGCGGGCGTGGATTGAAACTGCAACAAAGTGATCGCCTTCTGCGATCAGTACGGGTCGCCCGCTTCACGCGGGCGTGGATTGAAACATGGCTTCCGGCCAGCCCCAGCCGCTCGGCAATCTGGTCGCCCGCTTCACGCGGGCGTGGATTGAAACGGGCGCACGGGCGGAGGCGCTGATCTGTATACCGGTCGCCCGCTTCACGCGGGCGTGGATTGAAACCGCCCGGCATCCACAGCGGCATTGCCGACCTTCTGTCGCCCGCTTCACGCGGGCGTGGATTGAAACACGGCGGTTTCCGGCTCCTCTACGGCAGATGCATCGTCGCCCGCTTCACGCGGGCGTGGATTGAAACAATCCCAATATAACTGGTAAACTGAAGTACCCCCGTCGCCCGCTTCACGCGGGCGTGGATTGAAACCGGGACGTGCTCATCGTAATCATAAATTGATTGACGTCGCCCGCTTCACGCGGGCGTGGATTGAAACATATACAGGACAGGATGAAAATGGAAATCCTTAGTCGCCCGCTTCACGCGGGCGTGGATTGAAACTTCTTGACGGCGGAAAAACGAATCTGCTTAATGGTCGCCCGCTTCACGCGGGCGTGGATTGAAACATCCTTGAAGAAATTAAAAGAAATTGCGGCAGAAGGTCGCCCGCTTCACGCGGGCGTGGATTGAAACCTTTGGACAAACAGCCCATCGCCCGCTGCCATTTGTCGCCCGCTTCACGCGGGCGTGGATTGAAACAGAACCCCTGTACAATCAAACTGAACCGTCCCATGTCGCCCGCTTCACGCGGGCGTGGATTGAAACGGCTTGTGCCAAATAATGTCCTGACGCAAATACGTCGCCCGCTTCACGCGGGCGTGGATTGAAACGTAAGCAGAAAAATATATTCATGTGAACGGGTAAAGTCGCCCGCTTCACGCGGGCGTGGATTGAAACAGGTAAAAATCTGAATAATCAGAAAATCGAATATGTCGCCCGCTTCACGCGGGCGTGGATTGAAACATGTTTTATTCTGCCGTACCGTCCGGCAGGAAATAGTCGCCCGCTTCACGCGGGCGTGGATTGAAACGAATAAGAGGGTGAAAATGAAACGGGGATTTACTGTCGCCCGCTTCACGCGGGCGTGGATTGAAACTGTGCAGATGGATGAGCGGCTGCTGTATGCCGGAGTCGCCCGCTTCACGCGGGCGTGGATTGAAACAGGAAACACACCCCATCCTCACGCAACACCCGACGTCGCCCGCTTCACGCGGGCGTGGATTGAAACAAAGAACCCGCTGATTTCCGTGTTAACCTGACGGGTCGCCCGCTTCACGCGGGCGTGGATTGAAACTTGCGAGATTTACACGGAAGTTGACCGTTCAGCCCCGTCGCCCGCTTCACGCGGGCGTGGATTGAAACTCGAACGTCAAATCATACGTAAAACTCCCGTCAGTCGCCCGCTTCACGCGGGCGTGGATTGAAACTGGGGATGGCTGAAGAACTTTACACCGGGAGAACGTCGCCCGCTTCACGCGGGCGTGGATTGAAACACTCTTGGTAAGTATGGCATATCGATAGTTTTCGTCGCCCGCTTCACGCGGGCGTGGATTGAAACAAAAGAGACAATTGTATAGTCA
>JBBFLK010000031.1 GCA_037479115.1 Anaerohalosphaeraceae bacterium
CCTTGCGGGCGGGGCTATCGTATAACGCCTGCTGTCCTCCTTCGCGAAAGCTTCGGAGAACAAATCGCGGGAAGGTCTGGATTCCCGCCTTTCTCCTTCGCTGAAGCTTCGAAGGGCATCGAACGGACATTTGATTTTCACTGCATTTTTGTGCAGGCGGATTTTCACGGGTTATTTTGTTGAGGGGGGCGGCAGGGGCGGGTAGAATGGGGGGCAAACTCTTCAGAAAGGAGTGTGAGCCGATGGAAAAGAAATACAAACTGGCGGCCTCGGAGATTCAGTCCTTAGTGCCCGATTTGGGGTTCGGCTTTGTTTCGGACAAGATTGCCGTGGACGGCCACCGCGTCCAGTGCATGGTTCGGGAAGAGCCGGAAGAGGAATCCGACAGCGGCTGGCGGTTTCTTGGAGGCGGAGAGACGGAAGAATATCTGGACGAACCGGAGCACATTTCGCTGCTGGATATCAATACAATAGCCAATTATGACCCGGAGATTATCCCGTTTTTGATGTATCCGCCGGGCACGCAGATTGAGCGCAACGCCGCCGGCCGGCTGGAAGTGACCAGTCCGGATACGGAAGAGCCGGAAATCATCCTGCTGCCGCCGGTGGTCGCCGGTACCGTGCTGGTGCCGCAGTGCTGGCGGTTTGACATCAGCGGGCGGATGTTTCGGCGGATTGACGGCGGCAGTCTGGTGCTCTGGCGGCCGGGGCTGACCATCTGGATAGATGTCTATACCGCCAACAATCAGTCGATTGAAGAGCGGGTTAATGGAATTTTATCTATCAAGAGTGAAAAAGCGGCTGACCTGCAGCGGCGCGACGAAGAGGACATGGTCAAACTGCGGTACTCGCTGACGGAAACCGTGGCCGACAAGGAACTGCACGGCGTCTATCTGTTCGGCTTTACCCCCGAGGAGGAACTGCATCTGGCGGTGTACTATACCTCGGAGGCAGACCGACGGGAAATCGAGAAAATCTGGGAAACACTGGGGGTTGTGAAGGTCTAAAAGGTTTTTGCACCGCAGAACAACCGGATACACAGGGGAAAAAGAGAATCCCTATCCCCAAGAACCCTCGAAACAATAGAATGGTTGACAGCAGAACAGTTTACAGGAGATTCACTATGAAAAACCGACAGACCGTGAACGTTTTTCGATGTTGTCTCTATACCCTGCTGGGTTCCTGTGTTTCTGCCGCGGTGCCTCAGTGGCCGACGTGGCGGGGCCCCGGAATGTCAGGGGTTTCGCCGGACGGCCGGCCGCCGCTTCGATGGAGCGAAACGGAAAATATTCGCTGGAAGGTCAAACTGACCGGCGACGGGTCCAATTCCACGCCGGTTGTCTGGGGGGATAAGCTTTTCTTCCAGATGGCTGTTCCAACGGACCAGACGGAAGGCAGCGAGGCCGAGGCGGGGCAGCAGACGGAGCGCCGCGGACCGGGCGGGCGGAGACCGCGGAATGTCTATCGGTTTAGTGTCGTCTGTCTGGACAGGCATACCGGAAAGACCCTCTGGGAAACGGTTGTACGGCAGGCGCGTCCGCACGAAGGACACCACAGCGACCACGGGTTTGCCTCTTATTCGCCGATAACGGATGGAGTTCATCTGTGGGCCAATTTCGGCTCTCAGGGTCTCTATTGTCTTGATCTGGACGGTCAGCTCAAGTGGAAACAGGATTTCGGACCGTTTACGATTCGAGCCGGATTTGGAGAGGGCGGTTCGCCGGCGCTGGCGGGCGATGCCGTCATTGTGCTGCATGACCACGAGGGCGATTCGTTCATTGCCGCCGTACACAAAGAAACCGGAAAAATCCTTTGGAAAAAGAAGCGGGATGAGAAGACATCCTGGACCAGCCCTTTGGTGGTTGAAGCGGCCGGGAAAATGCAGGTGATTGTGACCGGTCATAACCGAACGCGAAGTTATGATGCCAAAACAGGAGATATCATTTGGGAATGCGGCGGCGGCCAGACTCAAAATGTCGTACCGACTCCCGTGACAGGCTTTGGAATGGTGTTCTGCACCAGCGGCTTTCGCGGGGCCAAACTCCAGGCCATTCGGCTGGACCGCACCGGGGACCTGACCGGAACGGATGCCGTCGTCTGGGAAGTCAATCAGCATACGCCGTATGTTCCTTCTCCGCTGCTGTATGAAGGAAAACTGTATGTCTTTTCCTCCAACAATCCGGTCTTGTCCTGCTATGATGCCCAAACCGGCAAACCTTATTATACCGCTCAGCGGCTGGAAGGGCTCAATATGGTCTATGCCTCGCCGGTCGGAGCGGCCGGACGCGTGTATGCGGTCGGGCGCAACGGAACGGTCTGTGTACTGAAAAATTCAGAAACCCTGGAGGTGCTGGCCGTCAACAAGCTCGAAGACGGCTTTGACTGTTCGCCGGTGATTGTGGGGCCGACTCTGTATCTGAAGGGCAAACAAAATCTCTACTGCATTTCGGAGGAGAAATAGCCTGCCTTGTCTCCCGGAAGGGAGGGGTCTTTTTTCGGCCGACAGAAAGGAAGCGATAGAATAGGATTGCAGGAGGAACGGATGCCTTCGAAATCGATTCTTTCCGGCGGGGTATTTACCGGGATTTTGCTCGGCTCGGCGGTGATAGGGGGACTGCTGGGCTGGTTCGGCGGGCCGCGAGCGGAGGTACTTAAGCCGCTGGGGGATATTTTCCTGAATCTGCTGTACTGTGCGGCGGTGCCGCTGGTGTTTTTTTCGCTCAGTTCGGCGGCGGCGGGCGCCGGCGAAACAAAACGGCTGGGTCGAATGGCCGCTCTGATGCTGCTGGTGTTTGCCGGAACGGGGGTGATTGCATCCTGCCTGATGATTGGGGCGGTCAAACTGTTCAACCCGGTCGGAGGACTGACTCTGTCGGCGGCGGCGCCGAATGTGAGCAATCCCGTTCAGCTGGGGCAGACCCTGGCCGAGACGCTGACGGTCCCCAATTTTTCAAACCTGTTTGAGCGGGAGCATATGGCGGCCCTGATTGTGTTTGCAATTCTGACGGGGCTGGCGGCGCAGGCGGCAGGCAGCAAGGGTCGGGCCTTTCGAGGGTTTCTCAATTCCGGTGCAGCCGTAATGAGTCGGCTGATTCGTCTGGTTATGGGGTATGCGCCAATCGGGCTGGCGGCGTATTTTGCCTATCTGGTTGGGGTCTTCGGGCCGCAGCTGGCGGGCACATACGGACGGGCGGTGCTGGTTTATTATCCGCTGGCGTTTTTGTATTTTGCGGTCGGCTTTTCGGTGTATGTTTATTGGGCGGGCGGAAGAGAAGGGCTGGGACGGTTCTGGAAGCACATCTGGCCCGCCTCGCTGACGGCGCTGGGCACCGGCAGCAGTCTGGCAGCCCTGCCGGCCAATCTGGAGGCGGCCGGACGCATCGGCATCCCGGAAGACATCCGCCGTTTTGTGCTGCCGCTGGGAGCGACGATTCATATGGACGGCACGTGTCTGGCGGCGATTCTGAAGATTGCGATTTTGTTCGCCCTGTTCGGGCGGGAGTTTTCCGGAGCCAATGTACTGGCCGGCGCGGTTGGGGCGGCCCTGCTGGCGGGGATGGTGATGAGCGGCATTCCGGGCGGGGGCTTTCTGGGGGAGATGATTATCGTTTCGCTGTATGGGTTCGGGCCGGAGGCCCTGCCGGTGATTGCCCTGCTGGGCACGCTGGTGGACCCTCCGGCGACGATGGTCAATTCAAGCGGGGATACGGCGGCGGCGATGCTGATTGCCCGGCTGATGGAAGGCCGGGACTGGCTGTCCGGAAAAGTACGCAGGCCGGAATCGTCCGAAACGGATGAGCAGAATCCTTCGGAAGGCAATTTCAAAGAAAAGACGAACGAAACGGATGCCCTTTAGCCCAATCACGCCGGGCGGGTGAGCATAAAGGTCCCGAGGGGTTTTTGGAGAAACGCCGCTACGACGGGGCATTTGACCTGAAAGAGAAAGAACAAATTGGCGGGCGTTTCGTTGAGTGTCTCAAAATTGCCCTGTCCTTTGGCGATAATCAAATCGGCCTGCTCAAACAGGCGGCGAAAGTCAGGACTGCAATCCTCCAGGACGGTGCCGGGTGCATTCGAACCGCTGTCGATGACACACACCATCTCGGTCAGACCCGCCTGGACGGCCTCTTCTTTTGTTGCGTCATTGAGAATCGGCGAGCCCTTGACGACAAAGGTAATCTTCTCGAGCGGCATCTGTTCGAGCAAAAGCCGGTCGAACACAATCTCTCCGGCATTGTCGCCCAGATAGAGGATGGAACGGGCGGAGGCAATGGACCGGCGAAACTGCTCGAGCACCGGCTCATCCAGCGGCTGATGAAGGGCCCGGTCGATGGTTTCCTCGACGGTCTGCATCTGGAGGGTGCCGTTGACGCCGTAGTCAATGATATTGCCTGCAATCGCCAGCAGAACGGCGGCCCGGAACGGGTCTTCGGAGGTTCGCACCCGCTCCCGGAGGCCGGGCAGCCATTGAAGGGCCAGCTGATTGCAGCGGAGTTTGACTTCTTTATATGGGTCGGGATTGCCGCTGAGTTGACGAACCCAATGATGAATCTGTCGGCTGATAACCGGCGGAGGGGTATTCAGGTCAGTGCCGGACAAAAGAGAATGAACCTGACGGAGTATCTCCTGATGGACGGCCGGGTCGCCGGAGGCCATCCGAGCCGCCTCGAGGGCCTGCCGAAGAAAACAAGGGATGCATTCGGGCGCTGCTTTCATTTCACACTCCGCTGTCTTTCAGGAAAGCGGAGGATTATGCCCGAAGCCGTCCGGAAAGTCAAAAAAATCCTTCTTTGAGTGGAAAGGCAATCAGCTGCTAAAGGGTTTTTTGAGGATGAGGAAAAGGACAATCAGCCCTGCCAGAACACCCCCAGCGACATACCAATAAGAGCGGGGCCATTCCTGCCAGTTTAGGGTAAACCCTTTGGAGTGAGATTGAGCGGCCTGCTGCGCCAGCATCTGCTGACGCAGTTCCTCCTGCCGGCGTTGTTCTTCCTGTCGGCGGAGCTCCTCCTGAAGGCGTTTTTCCTCCTCGAGCCGCTTTTGTTCGGCCAGCTGCTGTTGGCGAATCTGTTCCAGCCGCTTTTGCTGGAACTCAAACTGCTCAGCGCTGTAAGCAGGCAACTGATTCCAATCCGGCTGGCGCCAGGTTTTCAGGAGCAGCTGTTCCTGTCCGCTGAGGGCTGTTTTTTTGAAATTGAGAAAACCGAACCGCGGCCGCTGGATTTGCCCGCTGGGAAGCTTCTGGGGGGTCTGGTGATAGTACCATACACAGGCCGTTTCGCTGCTTTCTTTTTCGAGGGGCTCGCCGAGCAGTTCCGTCACCTTGTCGGCGGTCATTCCGACCTGAAGCATCTGCCAGAAATGCCAGACCTGTCGGCGCTGGATGAGCGGCTCATCCGGAAGCAATTCCGTCTTAAATGTCGGGGCCGTCGGAGCGGGCTGATTGGGCTCCGAAGCACAGAGAACACCCGCCTGGCAAAACAACACAAGCCCCCCCAGGACAAAGGCCCCCTTCCCTTTCACAGAGACCTCTCCTTTCTCCCCCCTTCTGCTTACTGATTCTGTCTGGTCCAGTCTTCCTGCCTTACACCGTGATAAGTGGTCAGCACGTATTCAATCACCCGAGCCGACTGGGGCGGCATTGAAAGTGTGTATTTGACTGTATCCAAATCGACTTTTTCAAAGACTTTTTCACTGTCTCCCCGGTTCTCCAGCGTCCAGTAGGGAGTGGGGAAGTTCCGCTTGATTTCCAGCCGAATGGGCATCGGCCGGCTGTTTTTGATCTCAATGACAACGGTGCGGATTTCATCCCAGCCGCTGATGTTGCCCCTGTCATCAAAGCGGTAATTGTCGGTCTTGTAATCCATCAACTTGGGTTTGACCAAAACATCTTCCGCAGGCCCCAGGTTCAGTTCCGCCTCCTGGCCGACCGGGATATATTTTATTTCACAGCCGCCTTCATACGTCAGATGCCCCTCTTTGCTGACGGTTCGATAGACCTTCATCGACCCGCCCGGGATAGGGGTTTGGCCCAAATGATGCTCGGCATCGTTGAAAAAGTACAGATACCGAATGACGGACGGGCCGTACATCTCCTCTTCAAACTTGTACAGATTGACGACCGGCACGGCCTCGGCCTGGAAACTGGGCAGCCGTTTGGACCAGCCGTTCGGGATGGACTCGGTGCCCTCGATGGTGTAAAGGAAATACTCGCTGAGTCCTTCCTTTCGGATTTCTTTGGGTTTGGCGGTCATGGCAATCTCGTCCATCGCCTTAACAGCGCCAAAGGCCAGCCGTGCCCGTTCCATCTGCACCTGCGGCATCATTCCGGGCACTCCCTCCCCCGGTCTTCCGTAGGGCCAGGTCCGGCGGGCCAGTTCGGCGATTTCATCGAGCAGATGAACCTGTCCGACAATCAGCCGCACCTGGGCGTTTTCGTAATCTTCGCCGGACTGATTGAATACGCGAACATACCCTTCCAGCCGCATCGTCTTTTCGTTCTCGGACAGGATACCCGCATAAAAGGCCCGCCAGCGGAAACCGCTTGTCAGATAGGTAATCTCAAAAGGAATGCGTCCTGCCTGTCGGCTCTCGAGCGTCCAGATGCCGACGTTGACGGTGTTCGGCGGATACGACAGGTCGGTAATATCCACCTGGTCGGCGGCTTTTTGGGGCACGAGCATCAGCGACGTCGGGTCAATCAGCGTGCCCGCCCAGGAAAACTGGAGCTGGTTGGTGCCCTGCCGAAGGGTCAGCGGACGGCTGTCGCGAACGAGCGTCAGGTCGGCGGATTCATAAATCGTAATCTGGACCGACTCGGAGGCGGGCAGCGTGACCAAATCCACTTTAGCAAAGGACACGGCGGCAAGGCCCGTCATCCAAAGAAGTACGGCATATCGTTTCATTCTAAACTCCTTGAACAGAGGTCATTCGGATTTCAAGATTTGGATTTTGAATTTCTCATCAGGGTCTTACATTTTTTCGCTGGTAGTGCATTTCCAGCTGGACAACGGCGGGTTTGTCTCCGCTGCGGGCAGGCAGGGTGATTTCAAACTCGAGGGTTTCGGCGTCTTTTCGGGTATAGGGAAGACTGCACGATTTCATCTCCCACTGGCCCGGGATTCGCTCGATGAGGGTCAGTACGGCGGGCGAATCCTTGAAGTTTTCGATTTTGGCCGTGAGGACTTCCTCCGTATCATAGAGGACAATCTGTTCCCTGCGGTTGCGGCGGATGTTGATTTGCTCTTCCTTTATTTTGCGCTGGGTAACAACGATGTCGCGGCTGTCGCCGATGTACAGTTCGGCCTTCTCGCCGACCGGCAGAAAGGACAGGTTGTCCTCACCCAGAAAGATGGTGCTGTCGTGTCCATCGTCCTGAAAGAGCCGCACCTTGCCGGGCCAAAGGGCGGCCCGACCTAGACCGGCGGCCTTTTCATTCACCAGCCGATAGCGGACGGGGATGCCGATGTTCTGCCGCTCCAGCTGTTCGGGGTCCCAGGGCTGCAGGGCCGAATCCCACGTCCAGACTTTGGTAACAGGCAGGGCCCGGTTCTGCGTCCAGAGCAACCGGCGGGTTTGGCCGTCGGCAAGGTCGCGTTCAAAGACGCTGTCGGCATCCAGCCGGATGCGGGCGTTGTCAAACGGTTCGCCGGAGAAGTTGCGGACAATCAGATAAGCGGTCAGGTCCAGTTTGGTTTCGTCCTTATCCGCCACGGCCTTGTAAGCCGTCAGGCGGTCAATCTGATCGAGCAGATAACTGATGCGGACTCGTTCAGCCCAGTCGCCGTCGGAGGCGATTTCCCATACGAGGGCTGCTTCATCCGGAGGGAAACTCACATTGAGAATCCGCACGCCGTTTGGATGGTCCAGCGGCGTCAGCCGGATGGAATCGGGGTCGATGGAGACGGCCTGCCAGGCAAAATCAACCTGATTGAGTCCCTTTCGCAGCGTCAGGATGCGTTCTTCTTCGATGAGGGTAAAGTCCGCATTATCCATTCGGATATCCACGCTTTCCCGCTGGGGCAGCGCCGCCAGTTTCGTTCGGGCCTGGGCTCCGACGGTGCCGAAGAGCAGTCCTGCGGCCGCTGCAAACCAAATCGCCTGTTTCATAGTCAGACTCCTGAATCGGGTTTATTTTTCTTTGGTTGGGTCCGCCACCCTGCCGACAAACAGCACGGTGCCGGTCGGTTTATCCTGAATGAGAAAGACAAAGGGCTTGTCGGCTCGAAAAACCGGCGGAGGGGCCTGTATCGAAACGAGTTTCATCACAGCTCCGGTGGCGGCGGCGGCTTCGGTGCCTTCTTCGTCCACCTTGACAAACGCCTTGTGAAGGACGTTGCTCAGGTACAAATCCTTTCCGCCGGTGATGCCGGAAAAGTCCGCCGTCATCGAAAAGCCGTCTATTAAGCCCAGCGCAATCAGAGCCGGTTTCAGTTCACTCTGCCAGGTGAACGTAAAACGAGGCAGATAGACTTCCACTTCCCGACGGTGCAGCCGGCTGAGCCAGTCGGCCAGTGTTTCTGCGCTGAGTGCCTGCTCCAGCCGAAACAGGTCAGGGTCTTTGGGCAGGAGGATAATCATCCGCAGGTTGCCGCCCGTGTAGCACAGCTCGAGGATTTGGCAGAGGTCGTTTTCGGTATAGCCGAAGTCGTCTTTGCGGGTCATCATCGGCACCTGAACCCGTCGGGTTTCCACCTGCGGTCCGTCTTCCTGAACTGTATAAGTTGACACCGTAAACCAGTCCGTCCGGGTAAGCTGCGGGTCAAAAGGCAGGGCCCATTTGCCTTTGAAATAGACGGCGTTGGTGACGACCAGCCGGGTGAGGGTATCGAGCGTGCCTTCGGGAATCAGATTTTTGATGCGTTCCCGGGTTTGTTTTTCGACCCATTGATTGATGACTCGCGCGGCACTGGAGGGATTTTTGGCAAAATCGACCCGCTCCAGATTGGCCGAATAGCATTGCTGAACCTGCGTCAGAAACGGCTCGGCAAAGGCCGTCCTGCGGTCCATCCAGAGTGCATTGGCAATTGTCAGTTCATACTCGCCTTTTTCCGCCTGCTTTGTAAGGTGCTTTTCAAGGCGGCCCATCGCTTCGTGAAACGATTCCTGCGGGAGCCAAAAATGCAGGGCATCACAAAACTGCCTTTCGGTATCGCCGTGCGCGCCGGCAAAGACAACGGCCATCGCGGAAGAGATACTGTAAGGTGAATAAAAGATATTCTCGACTGGTTTTCGCGGGATAGGAAGTCCGGCCAAAGTCCGATACAAATCCACCGCGAAGGTTGTTTGGGCTTTTACGGCCTGCTCCATAGGGTTGTTTTCTTCCGCCGAAACAGGTTGAACGGTCGGACCTGCCGAAAAGACAGCCAGAACGGACAAAATACCCGCCCGAACCCAAAACCTGCGAATCTCCATATTCATTTCCTCGCCTGAAATCTCCACGTTTCCCTTCTCCCTTTTATTAGACACCAAGGCGGGCAAAGAGTTGACAGAAAAATCTGATTTTTATTTTTGACCGTGGTTCGGCTGTTTAGGGGTGTTTTTGAGGAAAAATCGGCGGGGTTTATTGAGGCCGATTCAGACGGGTCCGGACGAATTCGAAAATGTGACGGACGGCGCGGCGGACATCGGGGGTATCGGGCAGAAAGGCGGCCAGTTTGTCCAGATACTGCTTGTCCAGAATCCGGGCCAGTGCGGGGCTGAAATTGATGTCATATACCCAGCCCAGCAGGACCATCTGGGCATCGTGGAGCGTGCGAATCTGCCGATAATCCACCAGCTGCCCGCTGAAAACGGCCTGGAGCACATCCGGGCTGACAAACGGTTCGTCGGCAAACTCCACCTCCAGGTCGAAATGCTGCGGGTCACGGTAATAGCGGGTGAAATTGTCAATCAAAAGTCCGAGCACATCGAGTTTGTCGGCATCGCGCACCAGTCTGCAGAAAAAGGCCGAGCGTTCGTCCAGTTCCGCCGGTACAGTCTTGGCGCCGTGCCAGCGGACGGCATCCAGCAGAACCTTCTTTTCCGGCTCGTCGAGGCCTTCCAGTGTGCCGTTTTCGCAGAGCACCTGACAGCCCAGCAGGCCGTGGTCGCAGCTTTTGGGGTCTGCGTAGGTGCGGTATCGGCGGAACTGCTCAAACCGCCCGACATCGTGCAGCAGGGCCGCCGCCTCCGCCAGCCGGCTGTCGCCTTCGCCGACCTTCAGGCCGTGCAGGATATAGCGCATCTCCTGACAAACGCGGGCGGTGTGCTCCTCTTTGAGCCGGATGTGCTTGTCCAGATACGCATCCTGCCCGCCGGTATAGAATCCGCCGACATACTCGGCAAACCATTTTTTCAGTCTGTTCAGCTGTCCGCTGTCCACAAGTCGTCCGCCTTTCCCGCAAAGGCAGGGATTGTATCACGGTGCAGGCCGGTTTTCTACTCCCAAACCGGCGGTTTCGAAGCCCGTCAGGAAACGGCTCGTGCAGCCGGACTTTGCTGGCCCGCAAAGTCGCGAACCTTTCGGGCGGCGGTTTTGGGCTGGCTGATGTTGCACGGCCCGGCTACGCAGCCGCCGGAACAGCTCATCACTTCGACGAAATTGGCCCCTCCGGTGCCGCGGGCCGGCAGAAGGGACAGCAGTTTGAGCGACTTTTTGTCCAGCCCGTCTATCAGCATCGGACGGACGGCGTCCGGCTCCGGGCTGACGGCGCGAAGGGTTTCGGCCACGCCGCCGCTGACGGCAAAGGCGCGGGCCTGGGGCAGCGGGCTTTCGGTCCATTCCGCGGGCGGACAATCAGCCAGTTCGATGCCCGCCGCCACGAGCATGGCCCCCAGCTCATCGGTAGTCAGGACATAATCAATGTACGGGTTGTCCGCAGCCTCGCGGCGTTTGGCAATGCACGGACCGATGAAAACCGTCAGCATATCCGGCTGCTGCTGTTTGACCTGCCGGGCCGTAAAATGCATCGGCGAGGGTGTCTGGGAGACAAACGGAGCCAGCGCGGGGATATGTTTGCGGACGGCCTGCACATACGCCGGACAGCAGCTGCTGGTCAGAAAGGCCTGTCCGGCGCCTATCTTTTCCTGCAGCTCGCGGCTTTCGTGTCGGGCGGTCATCTCCGCTCCGGCGGCTACCTCCACCACCCGGGTAAAGCCCATTTTCAATAGAGCGCTGACCAATTTGGAAAACTCCTGAGGAAACTGGCCGGCTACGGCCGGAGCCAGCAGCGCGGCGATGGGCTTCTGCTCGCGCAGCCGGCGGATGACCTCTACCATCTGGGAGCGCTCCGCAATTGCGGCAAACGGGCAGGCCTGCAGGCACTTGCCGCAGTCGATGCATTTGTCCTCGTCAATCTGTTCGTGCCCGTCCGGGCCCTTGCATATCGCCCCGACCGGGCAGGCCTCTTCACAGGGAATCGGCACATAGACGATGGCGTGGTAGGGGCACTGCTGGAGGCACAGGCCGCAGTTGACGCACCGTTCTTCATCGATTCGGGCCCGGCCGCTGATGATTTGCACCGCCTGTTTGGGGCAGTTGGTCACACAGGGGCGGGCAACGCAGCCGCGGCAGACATTGGTGACATAGTGGCGGCCTTTCAGACAGGCGCTGCAGGCCTCGTTAATGACGGTCAGAATCGCACCGCCTCGGGGCCGGGATTCTTCGGCCCGCCGAACATACTCGGACAGCGGCGTGCATTCGTCCGTTTCGTCCTGCGTGCTGTATCCGAGCACGGCCATCAGCCGGTATCGGGTAATCGCACGGGATTTGTAAATGCAGCAGCGCGTCGGCGTCGAACCTTTCGGGAACAGTTTGACCGGCAGGGCATCAATTTCCTCCGCCAGGCGGCCCCGAAAGGCCAGCGCCGCTGTTTCAATCAGAAGACGCCGTTTGTTTCGCTGAACATTGTTATCGCCGTTCATATCTGCTCCATGGAATTGCGGGCAGTCTGTTGTTTGAGAGTTTCGATAATTTTTTCCGCCGTGGCCTCGGCAATGACTGTTGAGCCGATCTGCACAAAGGGGGCGCGGCCGTACTGGCCGTCTTTGCACAGCCCCAGGCAGGAGGAGCCGACAATCTCTACCGGCCTTGAGCAGGCCGACTCAATCTGCTCCTGAATGGACAGCAGATAGCCGGACCCCATCACATAGCAGGTCGTTCCCGTACAGATGGTAATCGTAAGCGGTTTCATGCCCCTGTTCCTTTCCATATTCAAATAAATTCAATCGAGGCCTGTTTCATATATTTTTCATTGAGCAGCCAGACAATCCGCCGGATGAGGTTGCGCCGGATATCCAGCTCAACCGGCAGATTCGGGTCCTGATGGGCCTCGTTGATTTTGGTTCCCACGACAAATTCAATTTGGTCGCTCTCGAGCAGAATATTCATCAGCCGCACGGCGGCGTTCGGCCGGCTCGTGTCGGGCTCCTGATTTTGTTCGAGCAGCTGAGCGGTTCTGGACATCGTCAGGGTGCCTTCCGTGACCAGGTCCACACCTTCGAGCGTTGAGACGGGCGGAATCTCCGGGTCCAGGAAGCTCAAGTCCACCTGGACGGTTCGGCCCAGCTCGCGGGCGATAAGGTTGGCGGTTGTGCCGCCGCAGATGACCTTGCGTCCGTCAAATTCGGCGACTCGGGCCGCCAGCAGAGGGTCTTTTCGGGCGTCAATCGGCGGTCCGGTGACAACCAGGAGTCTTCGGGGCCGGCGGAAATAAATCACCGCACAGCTGATATCGTCCTGGGCCTGGAACTGGTCCTGGCGGAGGGCTTCCGTCACGGCCGCGCGGCAAAGCTGTCGGGCGGAAATATCCGGCGTACGGCGAATCTGTTCCCGGAGAAAATCGACGGCCCTTTCCTGCGTCCAGCCCAGCGGCGTGCGGGGCCGTCCCATCCCCGCCTGCGACAGCCCGTCGGAAAACAGCACCAGACGCATTTCCTGCCGGACCTGAAAGGCGCTGTAGAAAAGCGGACGGCGTCCGAGATGGGCCGTTTCAATTTCCATCGGTTTTTTCTCCAGCGGCAGGACGGTCGGTCCCTCCAGCAGAACCGCCGGCGGATTGTCGTATTCCATCATCCGGATGTGCCCGTCCGGGCGAATGTCGGCGATGGTGAACGTCGAGTAGCCGATTTTTCGTTCGCTGCAGACCGGCAGCGTGGACATAATCACACCGGCGGCCTTGCAGATGTCCATATCCGAGCGGACATACTTGAGGGCCATCGTGGCCGTCAGGGTTGCCAGGACATTGGCCTTGATACCGCTGCCCAGCCCGTCGGCCAGCACACAGACAATACGGCCCTCGTCCGGGTCCCGCTGGGACAGAAAGACATCGCCCGGGGCCCCCTGGCCGTGTTTGTTCTGCCGTGCACAGTCCACTTCGATAAAAAAGCGGTTGTTCATGGTTCATCCGAAGGCCGCGGTTTGGCATCCGCGGCAGGCTGAAACATCTCCACAATCGAATTCAGAATCACTTCCGACTCGGCGGCGTTTTCTCCCAGCAGATAAGCAATTTTCTGGACGGTTTCGAGGTTGCGGGAAATCACTTCGCGCGCCTTGTTGATAATCTGTTCCTTCCGGACGGTCGGCAGCGTCACATCCTGAATGATGCCGCCGATGCGCCGGTGTTTTTCAATCGTAAACAGGGTGACGTGATAGATGGTTTTTCCGACCTTGACCTCTTTTTCGAGCGTGGCGGCGCCGCTCTGAAGCACCTGCGCAAACAGGTCGGCGAACGGAACGATTTTGTGCAGGGCGGCGCCGGTCAGATGCGGCCGTGCTTCATAAGCGCGGACGGCCTCCGGGCCCATCAGTTCGGAAAAACGCCGGTTGCTTTCGAGAATCTGCAGGTGCTCATCAACAATGACAACCCCGGAGGGCATGGCCCGCAGCAGGGCATCGGCCTGTTTCTGCGCCAGCTGCCGCATATAGCCCATGCACATCGTTTCCTCGGCGCGTCCGTCCAGCAGGGCCCTGGCAAACTGTCGGCAGCTGTCATAGCCGCACCCGCCGCAGTTCAGTTCATCCTCCGGCCCGAATTTGCCGACGCGCTTGAGGGCTTCCTGAATCTGTTCAGGGGAATAGCAGCTCTGCCGAACCGGTTCGAGCCGCCAGCGGTGCTCGATGGCCAGACCGGCGGGCGGTTCGGGCAGGTCCCGGCGGTTTTCAAACGTATTGATAATCCGGGTTCGTTTGACGACGGTCCGGCCCGGATTGCTGATTTGCGGGCCGTTGATGCAGCCGCCCTCACAGGCCAGCAGTTCCAGAAAGAGCGGTTCTTCTCCGCCGAGTTCCTGAAGGTCTTCGAGGGCCCTTTGGATGGCGGACATCCCGCTGAAGGCCATCAGATGCCTGCTGGTCACCGGGCTGTTGGAGCGGATGCCGGCCAGCATCCCGCCGTCTATCGGATACAGCGAACCGTCCCGGGCCAGGCGGGGAACAAACCCATCCTCGGCCTGGGGCTCTGCGGCTGCCGGGTCAATGCCCTCTTCCTGAAGCCACTGGCGAAGTTCGCTGAAGGTTAGGGCCACATCCAGCAGGTCGGGGTTGCGGTCGGATTCGATTTTTTTGGCAATGCAGGGGCTGAAGAAAACAATGCCGATATCCGGCCCGTATTCGCCCCGGAGCAGCTTGCAGTGGGCCAGCACAGGGCTGAGCATCCGGCAGACAGCGGGGCTGTATTGCGGATAATACCGATGAATCAGCTCGACGACTACCGGACAGGCGGAGGAAATGGCCAGACCCCCTTCGGTCTCCATCATCCGTGCGGCGGCGGCACTGACCTCTTCGGCCCCGAGAGCCGTTTCACTGACGGCGGCAAATCCGAGGGCCTTCAGGGCCGCAGCCAGCTGGGCCGGCTGAAGCTGCGGAAATTCGGCGGCAAAACTGGGGGCAATCGATGCAATCACCTGTTTTTTCAGACGCAGGAGCAGTTTGGCCCGCTCCAGGTCGCTGCGAACGCGTTTGGCGCTCATCGGGCAGGTCTGCACGCAGGAGCCGCACAGCACGCACATCTCCGGCATCACACTCGCATGGCCGTTGCGGATGTCAATGGCCTTGACCGGACACTGCCGCAGGCATTTGTAGCAGTCCTGGCATCGGGTTGTTTCCGTATAAATGGGATGAAGCGGATTCATTCGAATCTCCTTGCTTTACTGCGGCCGAGCGGCAAGGTGATGCCGAATCAAATCAATCACAACTCCGGGCTCAGTCGTTTGGTAAAAGGTGCCGTTAATGGTTATATTGGGTCCGTTTTGGCATTTTCCCTGACAGAGCACACCTCTTAAATGGACCTGGTTTTCCAAACCGTTTTCTTTCAAGTAGTTCTGGATAAAAGACAGGGTTTTCCCGTTGCCGCGGCTAAAGCAGCTGCTGCCCATACAAAAGACCACCTCAACAGGTTTTCTTATGTCTCTTTCATCCATCATGGCTAATACGTCTTTTCGTCAAAAAAGTGTTATTTGTTTCACAATATTATACTAAAATAGAAAAA
Source organism: Anaerohalosphaeraceae bacterium (assembly GCA_037479115.1). NCBI lineage: Bacteria > Pseudomonadati > Planctomycetota > Phycisphaerae > Sedimentisphaerales > Anaerohalosphaeraceae > Anaerohalosphaeraceae bacterium. Next base: position 15,468 of record JBBFLK010000031.1, read on the forward strand.
TTATTGCAATAGTCAATTTATTTTATGTGATATTTATCACATATAAGGGGACCGGCGATAAAAATATATAGAGTATGTCTTATATTTCCCACTCTCTTTCTGATTGACAAAAAACAGAGGTGTGTGCTATGAAATCTCATCGAAGACATCTTCTCGCCTGAAAATCCTTTTCGGAAGGGAAAAATCATGAAAAAAACCGTCATTTTGTTAGGAGCATCATTTCTTTTTGTTCTTTCCTGCAGCCGAACTTCTCAGAGAACCCCAACGGCCGACGGCCTTTCTCCGGCGTGTCTGCGCTGCGAGAGCCGCATCGACCCGCTCGGCATTGATGTGCTTCAGCCGCGGCTTTCGTGGACCCTGCTTTCTGAGCAGCGCGGACAGGTTCAGACTGCCTATCAGATTCAGGCCGCTTCCAAACCGCACCTGCTGAAAGACGGACGGGCGGACCTGTGGGACACCGGCCGGGTCGAGAGCTCTCAAACGTTCGGAATCGTCTATGCAGGCAGGAAACTCGAAAGCGGAATGGACTGCTGGTGGCGCGTTCGGGTGTGGGATAAAGACGGACGCGTTTCGGACTGGAGCCGACCGGCCCGCTGGACGATGGGCCTGTTGGAACCGACGGACTGGTCGGCCCAGTGGATTGGTCTGGATGTGCAGACGGAGCCGCAGCCGGCGCCGGCGGTGATTCAGAAGGCCCGCTGGATTTGGTCGGATGCCGGGGCTGCCGGCGGGACGGAGCCCGGACGGTGTTTTCTGCGCAAGACGTTTGACCTGCCTGCCGGATGGGCGGTCAAGTCTGCGACAGCCTGGATTACGGCGGATGATTCGTTCCAGGCCTTTCTGAACGGTCACATTCTCCGCTCGTTCGGAGATCACCGCACGGTTTACGAAATTACGATTCGGGATTATCTGCAGACGGGTCGGAATGTCTTGGCCGTCTCGGCGTCCAACGGCGGGCAGGAGCGCAATCCGGCCGGTTTTCTTGCGGCGGTCCGCATTGAAACCGTGGATGGGCAGGTGCTGGAGTTTGTCAGCGATGACAGCTGGAAGGTTACCAAAGAAAATGTCGAGAACTGGCAAAAGCCGCTGACGGATGATTCCGGCTGGTCGGCGGCGGCCGTCGTCGGAACGTTCGGCGATGCTCCGTGGCAGGAGACCCGCGTGCAGGTGCGCACGCTTCCGCCGGCCCGGTATCTGCGCCGACCGTTTTCTGTAGAGTCCAAACCGGTGGAGAAGGCCCGCCTGTATGCGACGGCGCTGGGCATTTATCAGCTCTATCTGAACGGACAGCGCATCAGTTCGGACTTTCTGTCCCCCGGCTGGACGGATTACCGCAAACGGATTTATTACCGTACGTACGATGTGACGGAGCACCTCCGCAAAGATGGGAACGCCCTGGGGGCCGTTCTGGCCGACGGCTGGTATGCGGGCTATGTCGGCTGGGGGATGAACCGCCACCACTACGGCACGCAGCCGCGTCTGAAACTTCAGCTGGTGATTGACTACAAGGACGGCACGCGGCAGGTAATTGCCTCCGGCCCCGACTGGAAAGGAACCACAGGCCCGCTTTTCTATGCAGACCTGCTTGCCGGCGAGGGCTATGATGCGCGGCTGGAAATGCCCGGCTGGGCCGAGCCGAGCTTTGACGAGCGCAGCTGGCAGCCCGTCAGCGTCGGCGGACAGCCGGTCGAGCCCCTGCTTCAGGCCGCCGTCTCGGAACCGGTAAAGATGATTGCGGAAATAAAACCTGTTTCCGTTCAGGAACCCGCCAAGGGCATCTATGTGTTTGATATGGGGCAGAACTTTGCCGGCGTGGTGCGGCTGAAAGTCAAAGGCAAACCCGGTCAGCGCATAGAGATTCGTCACGGCGAGCGGCTCAATCCAAACGGAACCGTTTATACCATCAATCTCCGCACGGCCGCCGCAGAGGATGCCTATATCTGCAAAGGCACAGGCGAGGAAATCTGGCAGCCGATGTTTACCTTCCACGGCTTTCAGTATGTGGAAATTACGGGGCTGGACTATCAGCCGGGTCTGGATGCCGTCACGGGTCTTGCCTTCAGCAGCGATACGCCCGCTGCCGGCCGATTTGAATGCTCCGACCTGATGGTTAATCGGCTCTATTCGAATATCCTCTGGACGCAGTGGATGAATTTTATTGATATTCCGACGGATTGTCCGCAGCGGGATGAGCGGCTGGGCTGGACCGGCGATGCACAGGTGTATATCCAGACGGCCTGCTATAACAACGATGTGCAGGCGTTCTTTACCAAATGGCTGACCGATTTGGCGGATGCGCAGCGCCAGGACGGGTCATTTCCGAAGTATGCCCCGCCGATTCGAAGCGGAGGGGACGACGGCGGGCCGGCCTGGGCGGATGCAGGCGTTATCTGTCCGTGGACGATTTGGCGGATGTACGGCGACCGGCGGATTCTCGAAACACACTATGAAGCAATGAAGCGGTTCGTGGAGTTTACCAAAAACCGCTCCACAGAAGAGCTTCTGCCGCCCAAACGGTTCCATTGTTTCGGCGACTGGCTTCACATTGATGACCCGACGCCCAACGAAGTTATTTATATGGCCTATTTTGCCAATGCCAGCCGGCTTCTGTCGCAAACGGCGGAGGTTCTGAACCGGCCGGAGGATGCCCGAATCTATCGGGAGCTGACGGAAAAAATCTGCCGGGCCTTCCAGAAGGCCTATGTCAAGCCCGACGGGCGCATCGAAGGCGACTCGCAGACGGCCTATGTGCTGGCGATTGTCTATGACCTGCTGACGCCGCGGCAGACGGAAAAGGCCGCCGAGCATCTGGTTCGGCGGATTCAGGAACGGAACGGCCATCTGTCCACCGGCTTTGTCGGCACCAAAGACCTGATGCTGGCCCTGGCCCAAATCGGCCGCAACGACATTGCCTACCAATTGCTTCACAATGAAACCTTCCCCTCGTGGGGGTTTTCCATTCGTCAGGGGGCCACGTCGATTTGGGAGCGGTGGAACGGCTGGACGCCCGAAGAGGGGTTTGCCGACCCGGGGATGAATTCGTTTGCCCATTATTCGTTCGGGGCGGTCGGGCAGTGGCTCTTTGAGCAGGTCGGCGGCATCCAGCCGCTGGAGCCGGGATTCGGCCTCATTCGGATTGCCCCGCAGCCCGGCGGCAAACTCACCTGGGCCAAAACAACGTATGACTCCGTGCGCGGACGCATCGTTTCAAACTGGTCCGTCGAAGGACAGCGGTTTGTGCTGGATGTGCAGATCCCGGCGAATACCACCGCCCAGGTTTCTCTGCCCGCTCAAAAAGCCGAGCAGGTTCGCGAAAGCGGACGAACGCTGCATCAGGACGAATGCATTCGGATACTCGGACTGCAGAACGGACGCCTGACGCTTTCTGTGCCGTCGGGCCGCTATCAGTTTACCGTGGAACCTTATAAGCCATAGAGGAGATTGTTATGCCTACGGTTCAGGATGTGATTGTTCGAAAGCCGACCGCCGAAGAAGCCAAAACGTGCAAAACCTGGCCGACCTGGTCCTGTCCGGTCAGCGAATTTGAATGGGAATACACGCAGACGGAAAAGTGCCTGATTCTCGAAGGCAAAGTGACGGTCACGGACAACCCGGACAGCGGGCGTTCGGTCTCCTTCGGCCCGGGGGATTATGTGGTTTTCCCCGAAGGGCTCAAGTGCATCTGGAAGGTAACCGCCCCCGTCCGCAAGCACTACGATTTTGACTAATCCTGCGGCCGAGTTCTTATCGGGTCGACGCCTTCGTACACATTGACCTTCTGGATGGTGCCGTCGGGGTTAAACCGCATCGGCGAGAGGCAGGTTTCGCGCTTGTAGCCGCTGCCGTCGGGAATCGCGAACCGGTGATAGGCGATAACCCATTCGTCTTTGCCCGGCACCTGCACGACGGAGTGGTGTCCGGCGCCCTTCACCAGGTCCCTGCCCTGCAGAATCGGATTGTCGGCGGCCTTTTTGAACGGCCCCAGCGGAGAATCAGAGGTCCCGTAGGCCACGCTGTAGCGAGGGTCGCGGGTGTCATATTCCGACCACATCAGGTAATAGATGCCGTTGCGTTTGAGCACGAAGGGGCCTTCGTTGTAGTTGGGCGGGGTGATTGTCCGCACCGCCGATTCCTCAAACGAAATCATATCCTCGTTGAGTTTGACGGCGTAGCACTGCCCCTGTCCCCAGTACAGATAGGCCGCCCCGTCGTCATCCACGAAGACCATCGGGTCGATGGCCTGCCCGCGGTATTTGCCCTTGGGCACCAGCGGTTTTCCCAGCGGGTCGGTGTAGGGCCCCTCCGGCCGCTCGGCTGTCACGACGCCGATATTCTGGGCGGCGGAGATGTAGAAATAGTATTTCCCGTTTTTGAAGGCAATCGCCGGCGCCCAGGCGTTCCGCTCGGCCCATCGGACATCCACCCCCAGCCGCAGGATGACGCCGTGGTTTTTCCAGTGAACCAGGTCTTCGGAGGACATACAGCTGAAGGACGTCGCCGCCCAGCCCTCCGTGCCGTCTGTCGTGGGGTACAGGTAGTACCGGCCGTTGAAGACGGCAATGTGCGGGTCGGCGTGATAGCCCGGCAGAACGGGCGGCGGCGGCAGCGGAAGCCGAACGGCCAGCAGGGCCTGTCCCAGCGCCCGGGGGATGGGCAGGACCGTCCCGTGCCGCTGGCCGCGCACGGGTTTCGTCCGTTCGCTGATGTCCGTCCAGGTCTGAAAATCCTTTGTCTGCAGCGCTCCGTAGCGTCCGTGGACGTAATAATCGATGTACATCACATACGCATCGCCGAGGCGGCAGAGTGTCGGGCCTTCCGCCCGGGCCGTCAGAACGGGCTTTTCGAGCAGCTTGTACGGCCCGCGCGGGTCATCGGCGACCGCCTGATGAATCGGCCCCCAGATTCCCTTCTGCTGCATATCCCCTTCCTTGACCGTCAGGATATACCGTCCCTCGTGTTCGAGCAGCGTGGCGTCAATGTGGTCAAACCCCGGGTCAAAGAGGATTTGGGGCTCGGAGAACTTTTTGAAATCTTTCGTCGTCACATAATAAGTGCGGTTGTTCATCCGGTCGGGGGAAACCGTTTCCGGAAAGCGGCCTTCCACATCGGAAGACCAGAAAATCAGATATTCGCCGCGTTTGGCGTCGTAGAAGGTTTCCGGCGCCCAGCAGTTGCGTGTACCGGGCGTGTTCTCCATCAGCGGCAGCCAGCGCGGAGGCGTCCAGGTCTTCAGGTCTTTGGAGCGGGCATAGCCGATGCCTTTGTCGCGCCAGCCCGTCGTCCAGACCAGATGAAAGGTTCCGTCCGGCCCGCGGAGGATATGCGGGTCGCGCAGCAGGCCGCTGCCGACCGTCGGCTGAACAAAAACCCCCTCAATTTCGGTCCATTCCAGCCCGTTTTCGCTGACGGCCAGATGCAGCCCGTCCCCATCGCCGCGAAAGGAGGTAAACAGATACATTGTTTCCGACTCCTGCGAACAGAATCCGCAGACCGCCGAAAACAGCCAGACCACAACGGCGGCAAATCGCTTGGCTTTCATCTTCGAATGACTCCCTTTTGTGTATTTTTTGTCTTCTTACAGAACGCCCAGGCGGGCCAGTTCATCTTTGCAGAGTTTGACCTGATTGGGGTCGGTTAAGTGTTCGAGGGCCGCCCGCAGATGGCTGACGGCCAGGCGCGGCTCGCTGAGGTATCGGCCGTACAGAAGCCCGAGCATCAGATGCACCTGCTCGCTGTGTTCAAACCCCCCGTAGTGCTTCAGGTATTTTTCATAGGCGCTGGCCGCCGGCGCCCAGCGTCCGGACGCCATCAGTTGATTGGCCACGTCGAGCTGATTCTGCCGACCGAGCACCTGCGTCGGGTCGGCGTCGAGCAGTTTTAAATAGACCTCGGCTGCATCCGCCGCGTCATGCCGCCGCAGCAGTTCGGCAATCTCCTCCCGCAGCTGCTGCAGGAGCGGATTTTCCGCTTCGCCGGCCGAACCGACCGTTTTGCCGGGACCGTCCGGTTCCGTTCGAATCCGGGCGGAAGGCCCGAAGGCATCGTAGCCGGCCGCCGCCAGATTGCGAAACCGGCGCCGGCGGTTCCACTGCCGCAGCATGGACCAGAGGTCCTGATGGTCCCCGTCCGTCAGACGCAAAGCCAGCAGCCCCATCACCGCCGCAATCCCGAAGATGTATCCGGACAGGTGGGCATCGTAGGCCACGGCGGACGGAGAAAGCTTGGGCTCGATGATATTGTCCCAGAAAATCATTTTAAAGACGATAAAATACAGGGCGCGAAATTCCGCCGTCCCGATGAAAAACATCCAGTACAGCACGGTAATCAGCGTATTGGGGAACAGCACCAGATAAGCGCCCGTGACCGCCGCCACCGCTCCGCTGGCCCCGAGCACCGGGTTGGTATGCAGCAGGGCGTGTCCCAGTCCCGCAAACACCGCTCCCCCCAGATATAGGCAAAGATAGGCAACATTGCCCAGCTTATCATTGACGCTGTTGCCGAACAGGTACAGAAAATACATATTTCCGAACAAGTGGAGGATGTACATCTGCCCGCCGGCGTGCAGGAAAGAGTAGGTCACAAACTGCCAGATTTGCGGACGCTCCGGCCAGAGCATAAAGTTGTGGGCCCACGGCCGAAGGTCAAAATACCGAGCCCCGCTTCGAGGGTCCATCACCAGATGCATCGAAAGAATATAGAAAAAGACGTTCAGGCCAATCAGCAGATAATTGGCATGTGGTGTCCGCTGCGGTCGGATGCTTGTGCCTATCGGAAGCAGCATGGTTCTGTGATTTCGGCTCCAAGATACCTGAATCATTCGGTTTCACGAAAAGGGCATTGTACCGCCTGACTGCCGGCAAGACAAGTACAAAGCGGCGGCAGGAGAAATCGGCGGAGGGAGAGCGGGTAAAATTTTGGCGTTTCAGCGGGCTGAAGAGAAGAAGATTTTGTCAAAAGCCGGCGGTCTGCGTAGAATATCGCCCTTATGGACAGAGATGTTTGGGAATCCATTCGGCATCCGGACTGGAACGGACGCGTGCTGATTATCAAGCCGTCGTCGATGGGAGATATTGTGCACGCGCTGCCGGTGCTGGCGGCGCTGCGGCGGGCGCGTCCGAAGGCGCATATCTCGTGGATGGTTCGGACGGAGCTGGTTGGACTTTTTGACTGTGTAAGCGGCGTCGATGAGCTGATTTTGTTTGACCGGCGGACGATGGGCCGCTGGTGGACGGCGGCCGGCATTCGGGAGACGGCGGCGTTCCTCCGGCGGCTGCGGCATGGGCGTTATGACCTTGTGCTGGACCTGCAGGGCCTGCTGCGGTCCGGTTTGTTCGGCCGGCTGAGCGGCTGTCGGGTGCGGATGGGCCTTCAGGAGGCGCGAGAGGGGGCCCGTCTGTTTTATACCCATACAGCCCCCGCACCGCAGTCAGCCCATATTTTTGATGTGTATGACGCTCTTTTGAAGATGCTTGGTGTGTCGATTGAACCGATAGAGTTTGGGCTGCGGGTCTGCGAGCAGGCCCGTCAGGATGCGGATGTGCTGTTGAAGACCGAGGGGCTTGCGGGCAGGCGGTATGCGGTTCTGGCGGCCGGGTCGGCGCATGGGCGCAAGTGCTGGCCTGCGGAGCGGTTTGCCCGGATAGCCGCCTGGCTGCATCGGGAAGCGGGGCTGGGCGTGGTGCTGGTCGGCTCGGCGGGCGAGCGGCCTTTGGCGGAGCGGATTCAGCAGGCGGCAGGTGTGCCCGCGGCGGGGCTGGCCGGACGCACGAGCATTCCGCAGCTGGCGGCCCTATTGGAGCGGGCGGCGATTGTCCTCGGCAATGATACCGGGCCGACGCATCTGGCGGCGGCGCTGAATGTGCTGACGGTGATGATTTTCGGGCCGACCAATCCGGCTCGGCTGTGCCCGCGCGGCGGACGTTGTGCGATTGCGGCGGTCAATCCGTGGGGACGCGGCCGGTCGATTGACAATCCGCAGCCCGAATACCGGATTGAAAACATCACGGTCGAACAGGTTCTCCAGGCCGTCCAATCGCTTCTGAAATAAAAAAAGCCTTGAGTGAAGTCCCAGAGCCTTTCGGGGTTTTTCGAATGGCTGTCTTTTGTTGTTTTCCGTCCCCCTTTCGGATATACTAAGCATTGTAGAAACAGTCATGGCTTCGGTCATGGGGGAATGAAGACTCTTGTGAAGGGGTTCAGAAATGGCAAGGTTTTATGAGAAGATTTGGCACCCGTTCTTTGCCGGCAAGAAACGCATCCTGATTCTGGCTGCCGCCGCGTACATTGCGTTGTGCTGAACCGTAAAACCAATTTTTGAAAGGATTTCATTCGAAAACGCCGGGGAAAGAACACCGCCCCCCGGCGTTTTTTCTTTTTGATGCAGATTGGAAACAAAAAAATCAGGGGCTCCGACCCCGTCAGCCCCTGATTTTACGAACCTGCAGGCAAGACTGCAGGCTGCTGGTTTGGTTGTCGTTCACTATTAAGTCCGTACATCCCCCCGCCCTCATTGATAGGAAAAATAAAAAATTCTGAAAAAAAGCGTCCCCGTTCAAATCGGTCGGCGGAATTTACTGATGACAATCCGGTCAAACCCGGAGCGGAACGTCAGCTGCGGATTGAAAAAGAACCGCTCCACCGCGCTGAGTTTGGTTCGCGGCGGCGTGTCCTCCGGCAGGGCCTGAAACAGCAGCACCGGCACAATCCGCATCAGCGTACTGAACAAAAAGATGCTGTGCAGCTGGCTGTCGGTAAACGTCGGCAGCATCGGCCCGACCCAGCCGCCCAGCGTAGTCCCCAGAAAGATAAAAACAGATGAGAAGAAATTCAGATACGACAGACCGCTCAGGCGGCTTTGATGAGACAGCGAATTGATCGAATAATTGAAACTGGTCAGCGTCAGTCCGCCCCAGGTCAGTCCGGCCAGCACCTGCACCCCCATCAGAACCCAGTAGTTGTGCGTGATAATCCACACCAGCGGAAGTCCCAGCACCACGGTGCTCTGCAGGCGCATCGGGCGGACATATCCGATGCGGTCGCAAATCCGCCCCCACAGCGGCATCGACAGCAGGGTAATCAGCGTCGGCATCTGGCTCAGACACGTATAGCGGATATACGACAGCTTCATTTCATTGAGCATATAAATCGTAAAAAACGGAGCGCTGAAGTTGGCCGCAAAATGAATCAGCGAGTAGGCCAGCGCAAACTGCCCGAAGGCACTGTGAAACATCTGCCGGCAGAAATCAGAAAACTGCCCGGGCCGAAGCGACTCTCGGCAAAGCGTATGCGGTTCGTGATGCCACAGAAACAGAAACGAACTGACGGTACGGGCGAATCCGCCGACAATCCAGACCCCCGCAAAAATCAGCAGCGTCTTGCCGCCGTTGGAATCCAGGAGATATCCGGCTATCACCGAAGCGGTCAATTGCGAAAGCGTCAGAAGCCGGTTGCGGTTCCCGAAATACTTGCCCCGCCGGCGGCGCGGGACAATATGCCCCATCCAGTCCGCCCAGATGCCCGCTCCAAACCCCATCGCCGCGGCGCTGACGGCCATCACGGCCATTGCCGCCCAAACCGACACCGGCCCCCGGAGAAAAATCACCAGCGCCAGCGGAAGGAAACTTACCCCGTGCAGACACGTGCTCCACATCAGGGCGGGCTTATAATGACGCGGATTTCGAATCCACATCGGCACCCGCAGCTGAATGAGCCCGGTCATCAGAGCCGGCAGACCGGCCCCGAGACCGATTTCAAATTTGGTGGCCCCCAGTGCGTTCAAAAAAGGCACATAAAAGGTCTGCTGCAGCCCGATGGCAATCAGGGCCATAACCCCTTCGATGACAGACAGACGCATCGTCTGAAGACGCTGTCGGCGGTCAATAATTTTTTCTTTTAGCGAAAACGGGTTCATATTTATCTCTATTCGACAGAATAAGGGGTCAATTTATAGAGAAAACAAGGCCGGAAAACAAGCGGCAAATAATTGTTATAGTAAGGAAAAAGATTGCTTCTGTTCATCCAAAATGTTAAATCTTTATCAGAAAATAGAAATTTCTTTTTAAAAGGAGAGATTTTATGACTGTTTTAAAGATTATCCTTGCCATTTTTCTGCCTCCGGTGGCCGCTTTTCTCCAAGTCGGGCTGACAATGCACTTCTGGCTGAATGTTCTCCTGACCATCCTGGCCTTTTTTCCGGGAATGATTCACGCACTATGGCTGGTTGCGACAAATAAGCAATAAAAAAGACCCTTATACTATACATTTGTCAACACAGGGCATTTAGGCAATTTTGGCTTGATTTTCCTGACCCTCCGTGATATAATGCTTTTGGATTGATGGGGGTAGGAGGAGTTAACGGTATCGCTAACTCCTTAAAATAAGGAGGGTCAATCGTGAAAAGCAAGCCGCTTTTTCGCGTTGCCGTTCCTCTTTTTTTCGTCCTCCAGTCCTGTCTATTTGCCTCATTTGCATCAAGCAGTTCGTACGCCGCCTACGGGAATCTGTCTAATACAGACCTGGAAACATCTGTTTTGTCAGACCAACCTGCCGTCAGCGAAGCCCTGGCCGGTTTCGGCCTTTCGGACTATACTTTCAGCTGGGCCCAGGCAACCCTCGATGGGAAAGTCTACGGCTTGACGGAAGGGTTCGGCACCGCCGGCGTAGATATTTATGCCCACAGCTCCGCCGTCAGTTCTACCGACTGGCTGGTCTGGTCCAATACCGTCCCGCTCGGCACGCCGGTGCGGGTCTGGGTGGACCTGCTTTTTGAAGGACAGCTGTATTCTGAACAAAGTCGGGCTGTCAGTTCTGCTTCTGTGCAGCTTTCGCTGAACGGACAATCCATCTACACCGGCTCCGCCCGTTATCAATACCCGACAATCACGGCGGACGACTCGTGGGCCGGTTCCTGCTTTCCCGGCGGTGCGTACACCTGCGATGTCTATGCACCGGGCTCACTGTTTCTTCAGACGGCCGTCGGGCAGACAATCAACCTGACCCTGATGCTTCAAACAACGGTTGAATGCTCCCAAATCACAATCGGCGGAGCCCGAACCGATTTCTCCACGTCCGGTTCTTATACTTTTCTGGGCGTTTATTCCGTCGGAACACCGTCCAAACCTCTGAACGTGCAGATGATTCTCATTCCGGAACCGGCCTCGCTGCTCCTGCTGGCCTGCGGAGGGCTGTTTTGGACCCGAAATTTCAGAAAGTAAACGTTTTCTGCTTGCCCGACAAAAAGAAACCTGCTAAAATCCCCCCGCAAACGCTGAAATAAGAAAACCAAAAGGGGTCGGACCTATGGCGGACTGTCCAAAGAAGGATGTATGCACTCTGCTGACGGACAAAACCTTCCAGAAGATGCCGGGACTGCTGCAGCGATTTCGGCAGAACTTCTGTGATTCGGATTTTGCCTTATGTGCACGGTATCAGGTAGCAGCGGAGTGCGGCGACATACTTGTTCCGGACCCGATGCTCCCAACCCAGATTGACTGGGCCCGGCAGATCATTCAGGAAGAAAAAACCGTCCACAACCCTCCCAAAAGCGAGTCCTGAAGAAAGACATCACCCGTCCAAATCCGTTCCCGAGTCCGGCAGCCGGCTGCTCTCGCCGCTTCTTGACTGATAACTGATGACTGATGACTGATACCGCCCTTTCGGGCGGGGAAAAGAGAACAAAAACCCTATCCCCATCTTCCCCGGGCTTACGCCCGGGGCTATTTCCCTCGCCCAAGTCCCCGTCGTTCCCTCGCAGGCCACCGT
>JBBFLK010000032.1:0-18441 GCA_037479115.1 Anaerohalosphaeraceae bacterium
GCGCAAGTCTTGAATTTAGAAAATGCTAAAATTATTTTTTGGAAACGGCACTAGTAATAGATGACAAGGTGCTTAAGGGCATTCTGAAGGGGCTGTATTATCCCGACAGTCCGTATGAGTTTTCGGTGCTGCCGGCGGAGATTTTGGGGCAGGTGTATGAACAATTCTTGGGCAAAGTGATTACGCTGACCGGCGGACATCGGGCGCGGATTGAGGAAAAGCCGGAGGTCAAGAAGGCAGGCGGGGTCTATTATACACCCTCCTACATTGTGGATTATATTGTACAGAATACAGTAGGCAGACTGGTGGAGGGCAAAACGCCGGAGCAGGTGTCGAAGCTGCGGATTTTGGACCCGGCATGCGGGTCAGGGTCATTTCTCCTTGGGGCGTATCAGTATTTGCTGGACTGGCATCTGAAATACTATACGGAACACGAACCGGAGAAATGGCTGACTAAAAAGAATCCGCCGATTTGTGAGGTTCAATACGCGGCAGGAAGTCAGGAATCCGGCGCTTTTTCTAAGGATGGAAAGTCCGACTGGATTCCCGCCTGCGCGGGAATGACAAAAAACACGCTTTCAGAGATGACAGGAGTAGAAGCCGAAGCAGGACATTTTTCATCAAGAGAGGGGCAGCGAAAAGTCGGGAGACATGGGCTTAAATCGGGTGGGACGAACAGGGCTTATAAGCTGACAGTTGGAGAGCGGAAGCGGATTTTGCTGAACAATCTTTACGGAGTCGATATAGATGCGCAGGCAGTTGAAGTGACGAAACTTTCGCTTTTGCTGAAGGTGCTGGAGGGGGAGAAGGATTTGGCGCTGTTTCATCGGGAGCGGGCCCTGCCGGATTTGGGACACAATATTCAATGCGGCAATTCACTGATTGGGACGGATTTTTACAAAGGACAGCAGGGGATGCTGTTTGATGAGGAGCAGCGGTATAAGATTAATGCGTTTGACTGGGAAGAGGCGTTTCCGGAGGTTTTCAGCGGAAAAAATCCGGGCTTTGATGCCGTGATCGGCAACCCGCCATGGGGAGTTAGTTTTACGGAAGAAGAACTCAGGTATTTTAGAAGAAAATTTAGTGAAGTAATTATTCGAATGGTTGATTCTTTTATGTATTTTATTTCCCAGAGTATTCGATTGCTCAAACAAAATGGTATCTTCGGAATGATTGTTCCAGATGTTCTTCTGTATCAAAACGATAATCAGAAAGTAAGAGATATGTTGATAAATGATCATTGCATAATAACTATAATAAATCTCGGAAATGTTTTTAACAAAGTAACAAGGCCTGCTTGTATTGTTCTTTTTCAAAAAGAACTTCCGAATAATAACTATGTTGCGGTTGCTGATTTCACAAAATTAACAAAAACAGATAAACAGATTGCCCTTTTCTCGAAAAACAATTTTTCGTCAATAAACCAAAAAGACTTTTCTTCTTTAACAAAGGGATTGCTGGTTGTATCAACTTGCAAAGAATATTCTCTTCTTCGAAAGATTACTCGAAAGAAAACCGCACCTCTTGTGGAATTTACGGATGAGGATGGAATCCAAAGAGGCGTGAGCCCCGATCTGAAAGAAGCCTTTATTGTCGATTCTAAAACAGCAGAGCGTTATAGGCTCGAAAAGCAAAAACTAAAAAAAGTATTAACAGGGGGGATACACGTAAAAAGGTATACTATCAGAAAGCCCGATTTATTTTTAATCTATACTGCAAGAAATGATGATTTTAGAAGTATTCCTAACATTTGCCATCATATAGATAGATTCAAATCCAGAATAACCTGTAAAGAAGTTAAACAGAAAAAGCATCCTGTCTACTCTCTCCATCGCGCAAGAGAAGAAAGAATTTTCTTAAAAAAACAAAAGCTTATAGGTGTTATCACGGAAGATGAAATCATCTTGTCTTTAGATGAAGAGCAGTATTTTGCAACAGATGGTCTATATTTGTTTGGAACAAAAACTTCTCATAACATAAAGTACATTATGGGTATTCTTAATTCAAAAATGTTTAAATTTCTTTACAGGTTAGTGGCCATTGAATCAGGCAGAGTTTTAGCACAAGTCAAACCAACAGTTCTAAACCAGCTTCCAATCCGAAAAGTTGATTTTTCCAATGCGGCGGAGAAGGCACAGCATGACCGGATGGTTGAACTGGTAGAGCGTATGCTGGAGCTGAACAAGCGATTGCAGGCGGTGAAGACACCGGATGAGAAGGTGCGTCTGGAGCGTCAGATTACGGCGACAGACCGGGAGATCGACGAACTGGTGTATGAGCTGTACGGGCTGACGGAGGAAGAAAAGCGGATGGTAGAGGAAGCGATGAGGTAAGCCAGTTATCAGTCATCAGTTATCAGTCAGCAGTCGTCAGTCAGCAGTCGTCAGTTGTTGGTTATGGGATAGGAAAGGGCGGGAGGTTGAGTTCCTGTCTTCGGCGGTTGAGGTCTTCGAAGTATTTGACTTCCTGTTTGTAGAGGTCGGCGGCGGATTCCTCGACGAAGTCCCGCGAGAGGTCGAGGGCGGGGTCTTTGGGGACCGGCGGGGCGGTAAACCACTTGCGGTCTTTTCGCTGGCGCGAGGACAGGGGGAGCGGCCGGTCTTTGATTTTGAGGGCATACTCGCGGAAGGAGCGGCTGTTGTTGTGGAAGCGGAGGAGGTTGGTGCAGGCACGGACCATTGTTTCGGTGTCAAAGCCGTTGGTCATGTTGACCAGATTCATGGCGGCCAGAGGGAGATGATAGGTCAGCTCGATGTGGGTGCGGAACTCGACCTGGCGGCAGCGGGTTTTGAGGGTGCTGATAAAAAGGGGGTCGCGGAACCAGCGGTCCATGAGCCAGTCTTTGATTTTGCAGAGCATCATGGCTCGGTTCATGTTGTATTTTTCGGCCTCGAGGCACTGAAAAAACTGTCTCTGGCGGGCGGTCAGGCGGGTTCGGACTTTTCGGCGGCCGGCTTGTGCGGGCTGGGGCTGTTCGGGGATGTTGAGGCGAATCACGGGGGCCTCCTTTGGAATTGTCGATTGTCGATTTTTTATTGAGTATTGCCGCTTTCAACGAAGTATGTCTCTCTATAATTGGAGAGATGTTGCAGAAATGGAACGAAAAAGGGAGGGAAAAATCGCTGCGGGATGCTGTAAAAAGTTGCGGGGCAAGGAGAAAAGATTTTTGAATTTTTGAAAAAGCGGGGTGCGGGGGTGTTGCGGAAAACGAGCGAAGCTGATTTTAACCACAGATTACGCGGATTACACAGGTTTATTTAACCACGGATGAACACGGATTACACGGATTCCAGCAAAGGGCAAAATCCGAAACTCGAAATTCGGAAAAAAAGCGAGCGGCCAGCGGGAGAAAAATCCGAAGCACGAAGCCCGAAATCCGAAGCACAAAGTTCTAAACCCTAAACAATCTCGAAATTCGAAAAAAAGCGAGCGGCCAGATTCCAGCGGGCGGTTGCCGGCCGGGAGGGATATTGGGGTCGCTGTGCAGATTGCACAATCCGCACAGCCGCCTGTCATCGAAGACCGCCGTCAGCCAGTACTCCGCCGCAATCGCCAAATCCTCCAGATTCACCACCCCGTCCCCGCTGAAATCTAAAAGTATAGGAATCTTTTCTCAGGAGAATTTCTTTTCTGATTTTTCACCTTCTCATGGAGCATTCCGCTCTTTCAAGGTGGACGCTAATAGTTTATACAATGTTTTATCTTTTCCCCTCGGAGTGACGGCAAATCCATCCTTTGTTAATGCGAAAGGCACAAGACGAGTTGTTTGGGAGTGCAAATGGCTCGAAACAGATATAACAACCAAGAAACTATTTGGCTTTATTACATATTTTTCTGGAAATTCGGGGTTATACAAGCATGCTATCATCTGACTGATTTCATTGGGTTCGGAATACACTTTTATCAGAGTACGTCTGGGAGGCAGCCTATCCCATTCTCCGCTTTCAAAAGTCGATTTTCCCCTCCATCGAGACATCTCTGCCTTCGAACTTTCCACAGCCGGATAGGGAGGATAGAGGGAAAAATAATCAGGGCCCTCTTCCGGAGACCCAAACTGGACTATGCATACCGGAATTTCATCGTCCGGTACCCTGCTGTACAGGGCTGATGTTCCATCCCACACAGGCAGTAATTTGGGATAGGAGTTTGATTGGTCAAGACAGCGGCGGCTGCACCCAAAAAGAAATAAAAAAAGCATAAACAACAAAAAGATACCATGATTTTTCATCTTCGGGTCTCCACTGTTTCTATTCCAATTTTTGATCTAACGCATGCAAACCATAGAAGATTAACAGCTGATGATCCAGGTCCGATGGGTCTGCGTCATACATTCCATTGAAGCCGAGACATTGCCGCCTGATCCCGATTTCAGATTGCTGGATTGCCATGATTCCATCCCATACCGTTTTTGCTTTTTCGCTCGGTTCTCCAAGTTTATCAAAAAAGACGGAAATACCCCGTACCAAATTGTCTCCGATTCCTTCCGCCCAGCCGTTCGTCGTCAAAAACCGCCGTCAGCCAGTACTCCGCCGCAATCGCCAAATCCTCCAGATTCACCATCCCGTCCCCGCTGAAATCCGACAATATGGTTATTGCTACCGCTTTGGGGCAATCCAATCGTCACGGTGTTGGTATTCAGGGTCCGGAATCTGTATTCCGGGAAAGACTGTCAAACCACAGTCTTTCTGGATGTCGTAGGTTGAAGCGGTTTCTTTTTGTGTAAATAGAATGAAGAGTCTTCTTGAAAAACCATTTGGCAAAACAACTGTATCCCTCTCAAGTGTGAAAAAAATAATGTAACGACTTCCATCAAGAAACGATAGGTACAAGATAGAAGTCAAACCAGTAAATCCCTTTGTATAAAAGGGTCTCGGAGCATCTGGGTTTTTCAAACAGTCCAGGAATATTTGAAAGTCTGTATCATCAAATCGCTTATAGATTTGATGGTTTGCTGGGAAATTGCCGGTTTCTTGAGTGGCTTTTGGTCTCAACCACAGCATGGCTGCCATGGGTTTTCCTTCAAACTCCTGCACGGATTTTCCATCCCAGCATTTAATCGTTTTTGCTTTATCCCAATACAGAGATGAGGTCTGGAAACAACCATTTGCAAGGAGAAACAGAAGAATCGCTGTTTTGTACGCTTTTCTCATTTGATCCCGCCCTTTCTTGTTTATTGGAATATTACTCGCGAGAGTTCGATTGTAGAAGGCCACCATTGGAGTGTATTATCTGCGTAGCCGTCCTTGTCTCGATCGGTTCCCCACAGCACATACAATTCGGTTGGAGTCAGGTCATTGGTCACCAAGGCCTGTTCAAGATTCTGAGTGAGATGGCGACGAATGATTTTGGATAAGGCACTCGGATATCCCTCCAGCAGTGCAGAAATGCGGCTGCGCTGTTCCTCTGAAGCGGCGGATAACAAACCATCTGAAAGAAATGAGCAGAAGAAAACCGCCCCTAACAAAACCCGCCTCACACCCGACATTGTTCCTCTCCTTTCTCTGTCCTGTCTGCTTTTTGCCCTTTTTCAAAGAGGAAGGCAGAAAACGGCCCGGTTCCCGGCAACACCCTTCTTTCCCGCCTTCGCTGCCGCCAGACTACCAAAGCGTCAGGGATTTGTCAAAGTTTTCTGCGCGGCTTCGCCGACGGCAGAAAAGGGGCTTCAGCGAACTCCTCGGGCGGGCGGGTCGATGCCGAGCAGGTGCCGGACGAAGAAATCCATTCGTTTTCGTCTGGCGTAGGGGGTCTCTCCGGCTCCGTGGCCGCCGCCGGGGATGATGAGCAATTCGAAATCCTTGTCGGCCTTGATGAGGGCGTTGACCACCTGCATTGTCGAGGCCGGGTCCACATTGCGGTCCAGCTCGCCGACGGTCAGCAGGAGTCTGCCCTGCAGTTTGTGTGCGTTGGTGACGTTGGACTGCTCTTCATAATGGGGGCCGACCGGCCAGCCCATCCACAACTCATTCCACCAGATTTTGTCCATCCGGTTGTCGTGGCAGCCGCAGTCGGCGGCGGCGGCTTTGTAAAAATCCCCGTGCGCCAGCAAGGCCCGCAGCGCACTTTGCCCCCCCGCTGAGCCACCGTAGATGCCCACGCGGGTCAGGTCGAGGAAGGGGTACGTTTCGGCGGCGGCTTTCAGCCAGGCGATGCGGTCCGGAAAGCCGCTGTCGCCCAGATTTTTCCAGCAGACATCGTGAAAGGCCTTGGAGCGGTACGATGTGCCCATTCCGTCAATCTGGACAACCACGAAACCCAGTTCGGCCAGCTGCCGCTGGCGGGTCTGCCGGCCGAAGGCCTTGGGCACAAAGGCCCCCTGCGGGCCGGCGTAGATTTCCTCCAGAACCGGATATTTTTCATTCGGGTCAAAGGCGGACGGCAGGATGAGAATGCCGTAAATATCGGTCTGCCCGTCGCGGCCTTTGGCGGCAAAGCGGATGGGCGGCTTCCAGCCGGTTTCCAGAAGGGCCGACCAGTCGGCCTCCTCCAGCCGGCAGATGAGCCGTCCGTCTGCGGCACTCCGCAGGTCGGTAATCGGGGGCAAATCGACGCGCGACCAACGGTCCAGAAAGAACCGGCGGTCGGGCGAAAACTCCACTTCGTGGGTCCCATCGCCTTCCGTGAGAATCGCAAAACCGGTTCCGTCGAAATTAACGCGGCACAAGTGAACATAATACGGGTCCTGTTCGGGGCGTACGCCGCCGGCTTCCAGCCAAATCTGCCGCTTTTGGACGTCCACCTCGACGACGCGGCGGACAACCCAGGGGCCCTTCGTAATCTGATTTTTCAGACGGCCTTCGGCGGCATCATACAGATAGAGGTGATTCCAGCCGTCCCGCTCGGACATCCAGAGGATTTCCTGCGTCGCCTCCAGATAACGGAAGAAGTATTTGCCGGCATAATCGATGAAGGTCGGGCTGGTTTCTTCAATGACGGTCTGCACCTGTCCGTCTTCGGCGCGGACGGCCAAAACCCGCAGCACCTGATGGCCCCGCTGGTTGTAGCAGAACAGAAAACGCTTGGAGTCGGGCTGCCAGCAGAAGTCCGTCAACGACCAGGGATTGGGAAAGAGCGCATCGGAAATCGGGATTTGTTTTCGGGATTCGATGTCGAACAGACAGGGGCTGTTGCGGTCGATTTCATCGCCGGGTTTGGCATAGGAGAGGGTGTGGAGTTTGGGCTGGAGCTGATCTTCCGGAGAGGATTCAATCAGATGGATTTTTCGGTCATAGCCCCGGCGGGTCCTGACGGCGGCCAGATAGCGGCTGTCGGGCGACCAATAGACCTGCCGGGTGTAGAAGTGTTCCGCCGTGCCGTCCGTGGTCAGGGGTGTTTCCGTGCCGGTTTCGGCTTCCTGCAGGAAAAGATTGTAGTCCCGAACCGCGATGCGGTATTTGCCGTCCGGGGAGCGCAGCGGCGACGGCTGGGACCGACGGCTGTCGCGGACTTTGGGCTCGGCCAGCAGGTCGGGGGTGATTTCGGCGAGGGCCTCGTCGGACTGGGCGGTAAAGACGGCCAGGGGTCGGTCGTTTGGGTCGGCGGCCAGCCAGACATGGCCGACAAAGGTATGCTGGCGGCGCTCCTGACCGGGCTGAATGTCGGCATAGTGCTGCCGGCGGCGGGCGGTATCTACCCAGTAAATCCGGACGGGCCGGTCGATGCGGTTTCGGAAGACAATGAAGGTTTCCTCCTGACTGTCGCGGCTGGGCCGGATGTCCGTCTGGGGCTGGAGGGTTTCGGAGAGCGCCTCCTGCGGCGGGCATTCTTGAACCAGATAGGAATTTAAATCGCACCGCCAGGTCTTTGCAAAAGCCGAAAAAATGACGGACGCGCCGTCCTCGGACAGACGGATTGTCCGGAACGGCAGCCGCTGGGGATCCGCCGGAAATCCTGAAGCCCTGGAGAGGGCTTCGGCCAGGCGGGCATGGTCAAAGGCCTCCCGCCGGTAGCCGCGGAGGACATGGACGCGGATGAATTCGCGCCGGCCGTCGGAGAGGTCATTGCGGTACCAGAACTGACTGCCGCCGTCAAACCAGTACGGCACAACCTTCTCTTTGAAGACTTTGCCGCTTGTGATTTGCTCGACGGCCAGCGCCCGCCGATATTTTTCTGTGATGTCTGCTCCGACAGCGCTGTTCAAACTATTCATACAAACCAGCAGGGAAAAAAAAGAAAGTGCATTGGAAAGCATAGATGTCTCGTCTTTATCAACCCGTCATTCAAGAAGTTTTTTCACTTCGTGATAGAGCGGCAGCAGGTCCTCTTCGACGATACCCCAAATCGTTTTGTTCTGTACCACCGCGTATCCGTGCACAATGACATTCCGCAAATTAATGATTTCGCGAAGGCAGCTGATATGTTCTTGCAGGGCGGGCTCCTCATGAACGGCCTTGTTCAGGGCCTCCCCAATGATAATGAATTGTCTCTCTACCCCGCTTTGCAGAAGCAGATCTTTTTCGTAATCCTCCAGCGTCCTGCCGCGTACAAAAAGAAGAATTGCCTCGCAGGCCTTCTCGATATCGTACAGATATTTCCGAATCTCAGGCCGCATAAATCTCCTGTTTTGAGCGATTGACCTGCTCGAGAAAATACGGGTTGCGAACGGCTTCGATTTCGACCAGGTCGATCGGGCAGCCGAACAAATCCTGCATCTGTGCCAGAAGGCCGAAATAGGCTTTGGCATGCTCTCGAGGAGACATCGGCTGAAACGCAACCAAAAAATCCAGGTCGCTTCGATCGGGCTGAAACCCGTTTTCCGTCCCGGCAGAACCGAACAATTCCAGCCGTTTGACGCGATATCGGCGGCACAGACAGACGAGTTCTTCCAAATGCTGCCGGATGATTGTAACCATCTTTTCCTGTTCCTCTGTTTGTATCGGGCATTGTACTCGAAAAGAATCGCTGCGTCCAGCAGAGACTACAGGGCTTTGCCCGTCGTATTTTGAAGGACCTGAATGCAGCGGGCGCACAGGTCCGGATACTCGGCGTTCCGGCCGACTGTGGGCCAGTAGTTCCAGCAGCGCTGGCATTTCGGATAGGGGCTTCGGTCGGCGGCGGCCTTCAGGACCGGCCCCTTTTCGAACGTGACGCCGCTGACAATGCACAGCGAGGCGAAGGTCTGGGCGCCGAGCTGTTCCAGAAGAGCAAACTCCTCCTCGGGAAGGGTCAGCTGAACCCAGGCCTCCTGATTGGAGCCGATGACCTGGTTTTTCCGCAGAGGCTCGAGGACGCGAAGGACCTCATCGCGCACGGCCAGAATCTTCTGCCACTTGGGCTCATTGGCCTCCCAGGGAATCGACGCATCCGGCTGCGGCATCTTGGCCAGATGAACGCTGTCCAGCGGTTCGGATTTGAACGGGACGGCGGCCCAGGCCTCCTCGGCCGTATGGACCAGAATCGGCGCCAGCATCCGAATCAGGGCATCGAGGATTGCATACATTACGGTCTGTCCGCTGCGCCGGCTGCGGCTGTTGGTCCCGTCGCAGTACATTCGGTCTTTCAGGACATCCATATAGATGCTGCTCATCTCGACGACACAGAAGTTGTAAAGGAGCGAAAAGACCCTATGAAACGCAAAGTCTTCGTAGGCCTGCCGGACCTGAACAATCAGCTTCTGGAGGGCCTCCATCGCCCACTGGTCCAGCGGCAGCAGCTCCGCATACGGCACCGTCATCTTCGCCGGCTGGAAGTCCTCCAGATTGCCCAGCAGATACCGCAGGGTATTGCGAATCTTTCGGTAGGCCTCCTGCAGCCGTCCGATGAGTTCATCGCTGCAGCGCATATCCTCCTGATAATTGACGCTGGCCACCCAGAGCCGCAGGATGTCGGCGCCGTATTTTTCAATCTCCTCCAGGGCACTGACATAGTTGCCCGCGGATTTGGACTGCTTCATCCCCTTTTCATCAACGGTAAAGCCGTGTGTAAGAACCGTCTTGAACGGCGCCTTGCCGACCGCCCCCAGCGCCGGCAGCAGCGACAGCTGAAACCACCCGCGGTGCTGGTCGGAGCCCTCCAGATACAAATCGACCGGAATCGGCCAGCCGGCCTTGACGGCGACGGAATGCCAGCTGCAGCCGGATTCAAACCATACATCAAAGATATTCTCCTCCTTATGCAGGTCGTCCCAGGAGAAGCCCTCCGGCAGCGGGAAGTCTTCGCCGAGCAGCTGACGCGGCGTATCCGTAAACCAGCTGTCGGAGCCCTTTTGCCCGATGGTGCGGGCGACCGCCAGCACAGACTCGCGCGTCAGCAGCACCTTGCCCTGACTGTTGGTAAAGGCCGGAATCGGCAGCCCCCAGGCCCGCTGGCGGCTGATGCACCAGTCCGGACGCGTTTCGAGCATCCCGCGGATGCGCTTTTCGCCCCAGGCGGGAATCCAGCGGACCTGTCCGATTTGTTCGAGGGCCATCTGCCGCAGCGACTTGCCGAAGGCGGCGGCGGGTCGGTCCACACTGATAAACCACTGCTCCGTAGCGCGGAAGATGACGGGCATCTTGCTCCTCCAGCAGTGCGGATAACTGTGAACGATTTTCTCCTCGTGCACCAGCAGACCGATTTGACGGAGATGCTCGTTGACCGCCGGGTCCACCTGCAGGACATTTTTGCCCGCCAGCCAGGCCGGAACGCTCTGGTCGTAGCAGCCGTCATCCTGAACGGGCGAATAGACCGCCAGATTGTTGTTCAGTCCGGCCTGATAGTCCTCCTCGCCGTGGCCGGGGGCGATATGCACAATGCCGGTGCCGTCTTCCGTCGTCACAAACGTTTCGTTAATCGCAAACCAGGCGTCTTTGTCCGTCGGGTTCTTCTCCACAAAGGGATGACGGTACCGCAGCCCTTTGAATTCGCTGCCGAGCCGCGGGGCGCTGACGGTATAAGTCCCCTCCGTCAGGCCCGCCGCCGCCAGAACCGCCTCCAGACGGCTCTTGCAGACAATCGAGGCCCATTTCCGGCCGTTCCTGGTGTACGACAGACAGACATACTCCAGATGCGGATGCAAGGCCACCGCCAGATTGGCCGCCAGCGTCCAGGGCGTCGTTGTCCAAATCATAAAGCAGACCGTGCTGTCCGCATCGGCCAGCCCCATCTGACGCACCCGGGCCGCCGACGCCTCCTCCAGCGGAAAGTTCACATAGATGCTCGGCGAGGCAATATCTTTGTATTCGAGTTCCGCATCCGCCAGGGCCGTCTGGCAGCCCACCGACCAATGGATGGGCTTGAGCTGCTTATACACCAGCCCATTGCCGACCAGCTCCGCAAAGATTTCGAGAATCCCCTGCTCATACTGCGGCTTGAGCGTCAGATACGGATTAGCAAAATCCCCAAAAACGCCCAGCGACTGAAACTGCTTGGTTTGCAGTTTGACGTACTTGCTTGCGTATTTATGACAGTGCCGGCGGATTTCGAGTTTGCTCATCGTGCGGGCGGACTCGCCCAGTTCGGCCATCACCTTCACTTCTATCGGCAGACCGTGGCAGTCCCAGCCGGGCACATAGGGACAGAGAAAGCCGCTCATCGTCTTGTACTTGACGACAAAGTCTTTGAGCACCTTGTTGATGACGTGTCCCATGTGGATATCGCCGTTGGCGTACGGCGGGCCGTCGTGGAGCACATACAAGGGCGCCCCCTGCCGTGCCTGGAGGATTTTGCCGTAGATGTCCTCTTTCTCCCAAACCTTCCGCTGCTGCGGCTCGCGCTGGACGAGGTTGGCCTTCATCGCAAAACTCGTCTGCGGCAGATTTAACGTATGACGATACCCTGTTTTCTCTGTATCCGACATAATCGACCCTTAATTAAAAAGAAATACCCAGTCTATCGCGTTTGCCTCATTCTGTCAAGGAAGAGCGGCTCGAGGACAAACGGATGCCGTTTTTGCGGTTTAAACGATTGTCGGCCGGGCGAAATTGGATTATAACAGAGGCGGAAAACCGACGTCTGAAGGGTTTTCAAACGTCCAAAACCTGCGTCAGGAGGTATGCTTATGAAGAGAAGAGAGTTTCTGGCGGCGGCGGGGATGACCGCGGCGGCCGCCCTGACCCGTCCTGTTTCCCTGTTCGGCATGCCCGCCGTCCCCTCTGCCCGCAAAAAGCGAATCGTGCTGGTCGGCACCGGTGTGCGGGGCATTTCGCTGTGGGGCAAAACCCTGCTGGAAAAACACGGTGACCTGCTGGAGTTTGTCGGACTGTGCGACATCAATCCCGGCCGGGCGGCCTACGCCAAAACCTACATGGGCGTCGATTGCCCGACCTTTACAAACTTTGAGCAGATGATGGACCGGACCAAACCGGATGCCGTAATCGTTACGACTGTGGACGGCACGCATCACGAATTCATCATCAAAGGCCTCGAAATGGGGGCCGAAGTGATTACGGAAAAGCCGATGACCACCGACGAGGACAAGTGCCGCAAAATCCTCCAGGCGGAAAAACGCACCGGCCGCAAGGTGCATGTGGGCTTTAATTACCGCTACGGCACGCATTTTACAAAAATCAAAGAGATTCTGGCTTCCGGACGAATCGGCCGGCTGACCTCCGTGGATTTTCACTGGTACCTGAACACCGATCACGGGGCATCGTATTTTCGGCGATGGCACGGCATCCGCAAGCACAGCGGCACGCTGCTGGTGCACAAGGCCACACACCATTTTGACCTGCTGAACTGGTGGATTGATTCGGACCCGATTGAGGTGCATGCCTTCGGGGCGCTGGAGCATTACGGACACAACAACCCGTTCCGTCATACGCACTGCCGGCCCTGTCCGCACAAGGACAAGTGCCGCTTTTTCTGGGACATCACCAAAAATAACCATCTGATGAACCTGTATGTCGCCAATGAAAAGTACGACGGCTATCTGCGGGATGCGTGCCTGTGGCGTCCGGAGATTGACATCTTTGACAAGATGGCCGTGCAGATCAAATACGCCAACGGTGTGCAGGTAAGTTATTCGCTGACGACCTATTCGCCCTTTGAGGGCTGGCAGATTGCCTTTAACGGCTTTGAAGGCCGGCTGGACAGCTGGGACGGGATTCCGTGGGAGAAGGGACTGCAGATGCCCAGTCAGGACCAGCTGCATGCGATGGAGATGAAGCAAGACCTTGAAGAGGACCCGACCCGGTTTAACTCGATTATGGTTTCCCAAAACTTCGGTGGGGTCGAACAGGTCAAAGTGCCGAAGGTGTACGGCGGACACGGCGGCGGGGATGCGCGGCTGCGTGAGCGGCTGTTTGCAGCGCCGAATGCGCCGGACCCGCTGGGGCATGCGGCCGGCAGCCGGGACGGGGCCATGTCGATTCTGGTTGGGATTGCCGCCCGCAAGAGCATCGATACCGGCAAGCCCGTGAAAATCAAAGACCTGACGGACCTGGTGCCGCAGGTCAAACGCATCCAGGCCGTATAGCCCTGCGGACGCTGCGGACATTTTGGCTGCGGTGCATTTTTGCCGGGTTAGAACAGTAGAAGGAAAAGAATGTTTTCTATATATAGGAGAGGTTCTGTCCTGTTTTAGAAACAGACTGCTCTAAACGGAGCATTTTTTCCTTCATTGCAACGCCTCCCTCGGCGGAAAAACCACCCACAGTCCCATCGGCGCGGATGACTCGATGACATGGGACAATCAGCGGCAGCGGGTTGGCCGCGAGTGCTCGGCCGACGGCCCGTGAGGCCTTCGGAAAGCCGGCTTGAAGGGCTAATTTGCCATATGTTGTTAATTGGCCGTATCTTACGTTTTTCAGTTCCTCAAATACTTTTTTGAAAAACTCCGAGAATCCCTCGTAGGAAATCGGGACGCCGGCGAAATCTGTTGGTTTCCCCTCGAAATACTCCTGTATTCTTTTTTGGAGTTCTTTCTTATAATCCGATTTCCGACGGGCCGTTTGTCCGTTCAAAAGGGTTGCGGAAACATCCTGCGGGTTCGGCAAAGGAAGGCATGTGCGTGCCAAAACCTTCTCAGTGCCGAGTATCCCGAACCAGCCGAAAGCGGTTTCAAATATGGAATAATATAGAGCCATAATGCCCGTTATAAGTCTTTGTTTCGCTCCAGCGGAAAAGCGGTTGACGAACAGCGGAAAATATGATAAATATTTTCGTTTCCTGATAAAGGGAGATTTTCTGTCTTTATCCAAGAAACGCGGTGATTGGGGCAATGACCTTAGAGGATTTACGAAAGCAGATTGATTTGATCGATGAGAAACTCGTCGAGTTAATCAATCAGCGCGCGCAGCTGGCCGTGGAAATCGGCAAACTCAAACAGAACCGCAATGACCCGGTCTATGTGCCGCACCGGGAAAAGGAGGTTCTGGATAAGATTGCCGCCCTGAACAAGGGCCCGCTGCCGAATAAAGCCCTGTTTGCGGTCTGGCGGGAGCTGATGAGCGGCTCGCTTTGTCTGGAACAGCCGCTTCGAATCGGTTTTTTGGGCCCCAAGGGCAGCTTCAGCCACAACGCCGCCATCTTAAAATTCGGTCAGAGTGTCGATTATGAAGCCCTGGCGGATATTCGCGCAATCTTCGAAGAGGTGAGCAAAGGGCACTGCCACTTCGGGATTGTTCCGATTGAAAACTCTGCGGGCGGAGGCGTTCGGGAATCGCTGGATGCCTTTATTGAAACCGACGTGATGGTTTGCGCCGAACTGCACATGGCCATCCACCACAACCTGATGGCCAACTGTCCGATGGCCCAGATTACGAAAATCTACTCGCAGCCGGAGGTCTTCGCCCAGTGCCGCAACTGGCTGGCGGCCACGTTCAAGGACGCCCAGACAATACCGGTGGCTTCTTCCTCGAAAGCGGCCCAGCTGGCCGCCGAAGAGCCCGGCGCCGCCGCCATTGCCTCCGCCATCGCTGCGGAAATCTACGGGCTGAAAATCCTCTGCGAGGATATCGAGGATATTTCCAGCAACGTCACCCGGTTTCTGATACTCGGCAAACAGGATGCCCAGCCGACCGGCGATGACAAGACCATTATCCTGTTCAGCACGGCGCATCGGACGGGGGCTCTGGTGGACGTGCTGAATGTGTTCAAAGAGTACAACATCAACATGACGAATATCGGCTCGCGGCCCAACAAAAAACGCGAGTGGGAATACTACTTTTTTGTGGACTTTCTCGGGCACCGGCTGGATGACAACGTCCGCAAGGCGCTTGAGGAAGCCAAGAAACATTGTCTGCAGCTGTCGGTACTGGGCAGTTTTCCGCGCAACACGGTGGTTTTGTAGCCCAGTTGGATGAAATGAAAACGGAAAACCAAAACAGGAGACCCCTATGAGAACCTTGTTCCTGGCCGGGAACTGGAAAATGAACACAAACAGCGCCACGTCTGTGAATCTGGCAGCCGGTCTGGTTCGTGAACTGGCCCCGATTCAGAATGTCCGCATCGCCGTCTGTCCTCCGTTCGTGTATCTGCAGTCCGTGGCGGCGGCGCTGAGCGCTTCCCAGATTGAACTGGGGGCCCAGGATGTCTATTACGAAGGAAATGGAGCCTTCACCGGGGAAATCAGCTGCGAGATGCTCAAGGACTGCGGCTGCACGTATGTGATTATCGGCCACTCGGAGCGGCGGCACATCCTCGGAGAGACCGACCGGCTCATCAATCTGAAAATCAAGGCCGCAATCAGCGCCGGGCTGAAGCCGATTTTCTGCGTGGGCGAACTGCTCGAAGAGCGGGACAACGGCAAGACGTTCGACGTGGTCGAACAGCAGATTCGAAAGGGGCTGGAGGGGCTTTCGGCCGAGCAGGTCAAAACGGTCACGATAGCCTATGAGCCGGTCTGGGCCATCGGCACCGGACGGAATGCAACGCCCCAGCAGGCCCAGGAAGTTCACGAACGCATCCGCCGGCAGCTGGGGGACATGTACGGCCGGGAGCTGGCGGAAAAAATGACGATTCAGTACGGCGGCTCCGCCAAGCCCGCCAACACGGCGGAACTGCTTGCGCAGCCGGATGTGGATGGTCTTCTGGTCGGCGGGGCCAGTCTGAAGGTGGAAGACTTTGCGGCGATGGTGAAAACAGCCGCCGCCCTGAAAAAATAACCCTTTGCAAAAGGAATGGGATGTATGAGCACAACGCTGGCAGTGATGTCCTTTCTGACAAGTGTTCTGATGGTGCTGTTTCTTCTGGTTGCCGTGCTGCTGATTCTGGTGATTCTGATCCAGAAAGGCAAAGGCGGCGGACTGGGGGCGATGTTCGGCGGGATGGGGGCTTCCAGTCTGCTGGGGTCCAAAACCGGCGACGTGCTGACCTGGATTACCATCAGTCTGGTGGCTGCATTTCTGGTGCTGGGGGTTCTGCTGGACAAGACTCTGAAGGTTCAGGCCCGACAGGTTCCGTCCGCTGCGCCGGCTGCTTCGGCACCGAGCGGCAGTCCGGAAGCGCCGGCTTCTTCGGAACAGCCGGGCGCGCCAGCCGCTCCGGCAGCCGAGACACCGGCTCCGGCGGCACCGGAAGCGGCCAAGCCGTCTTCGCCAACTCCTCCTGCGCAAAATCCGTAATTGGACCGCAAGGAAGACAGGGCTATGGTCAGCAGTATGACAGGGTTCGGACAGGCGGCGGCGGAGGTGGACGGTGTGCTCTATACCGTGGAAATCCGCTCGCTGAATAACCGCTACCTGAAGACGCAGCTGAGACTGCCGGATATCGCCGCCTTTTTGGAAGACGACCTGGACAAGCTGCATCGCGAACAGTTTCATCGGGGCAGCATCAATTACTCGCTGCGGATGAAAAATGTCAGCGGCCAGGCCCTGATTGACATTGATGACCAGGCCCTTCGGACGTATATGGCGCGGCTGACGGCCCTCGTCGGCGGCGACAGCGGCCCTTTTCGGGTTGATTTGGCTTCCCTGCTGACGCTGCCCGGGATTGTCCAGCCGAGCACGCCGGATTTGGAAACGCTCGAGAAAATCCGTCAGACGGTTCTGGATTTGACCCGGCAGGCCTTTGAACGGCTCAAAGAAACACGGCTGGAAGAAGGCAAGCTGCTGGCGGAGGACCTGCGGACCAACTGTGCGGCTATCCGGGAAAAACTGGCTTTGATTCGGCAGCGCAAGGATGCCGTCGTGGAAGAATATCACCAGCGGCTTCGCAAGCGGGCGTCGGACCTTCTGGCTCAGGCCCAGCTGGAGATGGACCAGGCCCTGCTGGCCCGCGAGGTGGCCATCTTTGCGGAGCGGTCGGATATCTCGGAGGAGCTGATACGCCTCGAAACGCATCTGAACCATTTTGAGGCGTGCCTGGAGGGGGATGAGCCGGCCGGACGCCGGCTGGATTTTATCGCACAGGAGCTGCTGCGCGAGGCCAACACCATCGCCAGCAAGGCCTCCGACGCCCTGATTGCCCAGTGGGTGATCGATATCAAATGCGCCGTGGACCGCATCAAGGAACAGGTGCAGAACATTGAATAGACCGGAACGTGCCGTCATGACGAACGCTTCCAATAAAAAAGGCAAGCTGGTGATTTTGTCCGGGCCGTCCGGCGTCGGCAAGACCTCCATCAGCCGGGAAATCATCCGGCGGCTGGGGGCCTATTTCAGCGTGTCGCTGACGACCCGGCCCATTGGGGCCGGCGAGCGGGACGGCGTGGATTACCATTTCGTCTCGAAAGAAGAATTTGAGCGGGCGCTGGCTAACAACGAACTGCTTGAGCATGCGTGCGTATTCGGGAATTATTACGGCACGCCGCGCCGGCCGGTGGAGGAGGCGCTGGCGGCCGGGCGCATCGCCCTGCTTGAAATCGACGTGGACGGTGCCCGGCAGGTTGTCCGGCATTTTCCGGATGCGATTACGATTTTCATCCTGCCGCCGCGGCTGGAGGACCTGGCCAAGCGGCTGAACGCCCGCAACCGGGGCGAGGATGAACAGGCCCGGCTCAAGCGGCTTCAGCGGGCTCAGGAGGAAATCGCGGCGGCGGCCAGGGAGTACAAATACCGTGTCGTCAACGATGACCTGAACAGGGCCATCGAAGAGGTGATACAAATCATCCAAAATGAACCGAAATAAGCAGGAGAATAAACGATGATTGAAGAACTCAAGGACACAGCCATTATCAAGAAGGTCGGCGGACGGTTTAAATTGTCGGCGATTATCCAGAAGCGTCTGCTGGAAATGATGGAAGGGGGGCGGCCGCTGATTGAAAACACCGAAGGAATGACGCCGATGGAAATCGTCATTGAAGAGATTAAGCAGGACAAAATCGCTCCGGACTACGGCACGCCGGCGGAAAAACCGAAGAAAGAGCCGTTTTAATGTGTTTTTTAAACCCAAAGAAGGACCTTTCTGTGTCGGTTAAGGAAGTGTTCGACAAGTCGCTGTCCGAAAAGAGAATGAACTGGATTCCCGCCTGCGCGGGAATGACAGAGGCTGCGGGAAGGACAGAGACTGCGGGAAGGACAGAGGCTGCGGGAAGGACAGAGGCTGCGGGAAGGACAGAGGTCGCGGGAATGACAGAGGCTGCGGGAA
>JBBFLK010000032.1:18541-24708 GCA_037479115.1 Anaerohalosphaeraceae bacterium
CGCGGGAATGACAGAGGCTGCGGGAAGGACAGAGACTGCGGGAAGGACAGAGGCTGCGGGAAGGACAGAGGTCGCGGGAAGGACAGAGGCTGCGGGAAGGACAGAGGTCGCGGGAATGACAGAGGCTGCGGGAATGACAGAGGCTGCGGGAAGGACAGAGACTGCGGGAAGGACTTACGGCTTTATGAGATTTTAGGAATCCCTTCAATGGCGGCGGACCTGAGCATTTTGGCGAATAAGAAGATTGTGCTCGGCGTGTCGGGCGGAATAGCGGCGTACAAGGCGGCGGATTTGGCCAGCAAACTCACCTCCGCCGGTGCGGCGGTCCGAACGATTCTCACCGAGGCCGCTCAGAAACTGATTACCGCCAAGACCTTTGAGGCCCTGACCGGCCAGCCGGTCTATACCGACCTGTGGTCGACACCGGAGGAGTTCCAGATTGGACATGTCCAGACGGCCGACTGGGCGGATGCGCTGGTTGTTGCACCCGCCACCGCCGATATCCTGGCCAAAACCGCCGCGGGGATTTGCGACGACCTGTTGAGCACAACCCTGTGCGTCTGCTGGGAAAAGCCGATTCTGATGGCGCCGGCGATGAACACCCGAATGTGGACGAATCCGGCCACCCGGCAGAACGTCCAAACCCTCACGACACGAAATATCCGCTTTGTCGGGCCCGCCGCCGGCCGTCTGGCCTGCGGTACCGAAGGCATCGGGCGAATGGCTGAGCCGGCGGAAATCCTCGATGCCCTTGCCCAACTCTTTCAAAAATAACCCGCCTCCTTCTTCAAAAAAAACAGTACCTCCGCTTTCTTTTCATTGATATACTCAGCGGCGAGATTTGCTGCTGTTCTGACGAGACGACAGACACAGAATTATCATTACTGCGGAGGCACAAAAATGAAGACATTCACTGCAAACTCGAAATCTGTTTTCTTTTTATTTGTTCTTTTTGGAACAATTGGGCTGCTTTCCTTTGCTGCCGTTTCAGAAAGGAGCCGGGAATATGAGATTTCCGTACCGCCTTACAAAAGTGATCTGGTGCGAATGATTGAGGCGTATGAACGGCTCAGCGACCAGTATCTGGCACTGGTTCAGCAGCACCTGTTGAAGATGGATGCGGATAATCAGGCCCTTTTGAAAAAACTGGACGCTCTCGAGAAAAAACTGGACGAGCTGAACCGGAAAATAGAGCGTCTGCTCCCGTCCGAGTCCCCTGCCGCCGAACGAACCTCCCCGTAAAAAAGTCGGAACCTGCCGTCGGCTGTTTTCGTATCTATTGCCGTCTTCCGGAGATACAAAATGCTGAATCGGACCCCTACGAGAGCCCTTATTTTGCTTTGGCCTGCTTTGACAGCCGCCGTCCTGTTGGGCAGTCCTGCGG
Source organism: Anaerohalosphaeraceae bacterium (assembly GCA_037479115.1). NCBI lineage: Bacteria > Pseudomonadati > Planctomycetota > Phycisphaerae > Sedimentisphaerales > Anaerohalosphaeraceae > Anaerohalosphaeraceae bacterium. Next base: position 19,926 of record JBBFLK010000032.1, read on the forward strand.
CGGCGGATTTCTTTCTGATTTATCAATATGAACTGGAGCGTTCGTCCGTCCGGTTTTACACGGACATTCGGGACGGCCGGCCTGGAATTGTCGCGGAGTTTGCCGGCACAAAGGACCTGCACTACTATGCCTCCGCCAAAACGGCCCCGGCACCCGGAGTCGAGCTGAAAATCGTTGTATCCGCCGAAGGCATCCGCTTCGGCAAACCCATCTTCCCGACGCCCAGTCTGTTTCGGGAGGAAGCCCTCAATCAGGATGTAGAAGTCTTCGCAGGCAATTTTCAAATCTTTGTGCCGGCTGAGTCAGGGTTTCAGACGGCCTCCGGACCGGTGGAGATTACGCTGAGCGGCCTGGCCTGCACGAGCAAACTCTGTCTGACGCCGTTCCGCAAAACTTTTCGGGGTGTGCTCCGTCCCGCAGCCGACTCGTCCGGCCTGCCGAAACTGGAGCAAATTACGGAGGCGGATTCCGGCGGCGTGTTTATCCCCACCCAGCCCCAAGCAGAGTCTTCGCTGGCTGGGATGCTGGAGGGCTGGACGGAAGATGCGGCCGGACAGCCGACACGTCGGACGTCCCTGTTTTACTTTCTGCTGGCGATTCCGGCCGGTCTGTCCATCAACCTGATGCCCTGTGTGCTTCCGATTCTTCCGCTGATTATTCTGCGTCTGATTGCCAACGCCAAAGAATCGCCGGCCCGCCGTTTTGCCCTCGGGCTGGCCTTCTGCGGCGGGATTGTGCTGTTTTTTGCCGTGTTTGCGGTGTTGGCGGTGCTGATTCAGATGACGACCGGCGCTGTGATTGATCTGAACTCACTGTATCGGCAGCCGAACGCCGTGATTGTCCTGTTTCTGCTGCTGGTGTTTTTTGCGCTGGCGTTTCTGGATGTGATTTCGTTTACGCTGCCGTCTTCGCTGGCCGGCCCGCAGCAGACCGCCGGCGGAATCCTCGGTTCCGTCGGAATGGGCTTCTTTGCCGGACTTTTGAGCACTCCGTGCAGCGGGGCCCTGCTGGGAGCGGTGCTGGTGTGGGCGCAGTCTCAGCCGCCCGCGGTCGGCAGCAGCGCAATTGTGCTGATGGGGACGGGGATGGCCCTGCCGTATCTGGTGCTGGTGAGCATGCCTAAGCTGCTCGACCGGCTGCCCAAACCGGGGCCCTGGATGGACCTGATGAAAAAGACCGGCGGGTTTCTGCTGCTGATTCTGGCGGTGAAATTTACCCTGACCGCTCTGGACAAAGAGCGGCTGATTAACGTCCTTTTGTACGGCGTGATTTTTGCCTTTTGTGTGTGGATGTGGGGACAGTGGGTTTCGGCGGTGACTCCGGCCGGCCGGCGGAGAACCGTTCGGGCGGCGGCGCTGCTGGTGGCGGCGGGCTGCGGTTTTTGGCTCCTGCCCGCTGAACCGCCCGCCGCTGTGAACTGGCAGCCCTATGACGCCGTCAGGATTGAACAGGCCCTCGAAGACGGACAGGTTGTGCTGATTAAGTTTACCGCCGACTGGTGCACAAACTGCAAGATTGTGGAGCGCAAGGTCTATCAGCGGCCGGACATCGCCAAACTGCTGTCCGAGCGGAATATCCTGACCGTCAAGGCCGATACAACCCAAGCGGATTTTCCGGCCTCCGGCGACCTCAAACGCGTCTTCGGCGAGGCCGGCAACCTGCCGGTCACCATCCTGCTCAATCCAAAAACCCGAACCCTGCTGAAACTCCGCGGCATCTTTGAACCCGAGCAGCTGCTGGAGGCCGTCCGACAGATTCCCTGACCGATGCTCTTGAAAAAACAATGTGTTTCCTGTAAGATTCGTTTCAGGGGGGTGTTTGAGGGAAGAAATCCGATGAGTCTGATTGCGGGCTGTTTCTGCCTGAAAGGACAACCAAAAGGAGAAGCTTGTTTCGAAAAGATAAAGGCGTATCCACTCCTTCTGAAGGACAGCGGAAAGCCGTATGAGCTGATTTATGAGAAGACGCCGCAGGCGGTTCTGCTGGCCAAATACCGACAGACGCAGCCGCCCCAGCTGTTCTTTGGACAAACGCAGGACCTGCTCATTTTGACACTGGGCTACCACGACCTGTCTTATCCGCCGGCCTGGGCGGAAGGATTGACACTCGAACAGGCAGCCGAACGGGTTCAGAACAGTCAAGGACAGTTCGTCTCGGTCCTGGCTGACCGGCGGCAGGCACAAATCAAAATCGTCAACAATCGATACGGCACAAGAGCGTTTTATTATCTGCTCGACGGCGATACACTCTGGTTTGCTTCCAACATCACCTTTCTGATTCATTTGTGCGGGCAGAAGGCCCGACCGGACCCGGTTGGGGTTCTCCAGATTGCCTGCTACGGGCACACAATCAGCCCCCGCACGCACACCCAAGGCGTGCGCCGGCTGTTTCCGGCCACCTGTCTTTCTGTATCCCCCGCAGGCATTCAGGAAAAAACTTATTGGCATCTCGGCTATGATGTGTCCGAAGACCTGGAACCGGATTCGTATGCGGAGGACGTGTTTGAAACCTTTGCGCAATCGGTGGGCCGATGCATGGCCCGCTCGTCGGCCGGCTTTATCAGTCTGAGCGGCGGGATGGACAGCCGAATGGTCGCCGGTGCGGCCGTGCGGTACGGCAAATGGCCCGCCTTTACCTTTTCCAACAACACGGATGTGCTCGAGACACCGGATGTAAAGGCAGCCCGGCAGGTCTGTCAGCGGCTCGGACTGGAACATCACGTCGTTCAGATGACGGCGGAAGAGGCCTTCGAGGAGGCGGATGAAATCGTCCGGCTGTGCGGCGGACTGCTGCCGTTTCACCACCCCCTCAAGGGCTGGCAGAAGGTCAAATGGATGTGCCGCACCACGGGGTACAACATCGGCGGCGGATGCGGAGACCCGATAGCCGGCGACTACGTCAGCTCCATTTATCAGATTGAGCCGGTCTGGACGGACGGGCTGCTGCGGCTGTATGCCCTCGAGCGGCGGCTGTTTTCCAAAGAGGAGCTGACAGGCGTCTTCCGGCGTGAAACCGTCGAGGAGGCGTTCGGGCCGATGCAAGCGGAAATGGTTGAATCGCTGCGGAGCCGGCGCGGGCCGACGGCGGCCCACAAAATCGCCGCCTGGTCGCAGGTCTATTTCAATGCGGGTTTTACCTTCTGCGGACCGGCTTCCACGCACCCGGATGTGAGCGGGGACAGCCCTCATCTCGGATATGAGTATGTGGAAAAAATGCTGCGGATTCCGGCCGAGTGGCTCTACAAGAAAAATTTCTATCACTATATGATTACCCGCTGCCTGCCGACGCTGCGGGATATTATCTACGCCAATACAGGACAGCTTTTAAGCGGGAGAATGGAAACCTACCGTCTGCCCTGGAGGAAAAAAGCCGCCCGGGCGGTCTTCCGGCGAATCCCGTTCCCTCTAACCGCCAAACTCTGGCATCAACCCGCTTCGCTGCGGCCCAGCACCGTCGGTGTTTTTGAGAAAGATGCCCGACTTCATAAAAAAATGAACGAGATTCTGGATGCCAACGCCGCGGTGCGGGAGATATTTGACCCTGAAGGATGCCGCCGGTTTATCGCGGAATACGCCGCCGGACAAAACCGCTTCGGACGTCCCGGCATCAGCGACGAACTGTTCGGCACGCTCGTATCGCTCTTCTACTGGTTCCATCATGCTTCTTCATAACGGAAAGGATTTCGCGTGGCTTCCGGCCAAAAAACAGCCGCTATCGACAAGGAACAGGCCCGACAGCGGGTCCTGAAAATCTTCCCCATACTCCGGAAAACCTATCCGGATGCGACCGTGTCGCTGAACTACAAAAACCCGCTGGAGCTTCTGATTGCGACGATTCTGGCGGCTCAGTGTACGGATGCCCGGGTCAATATCGTCACGGCCGAGCTGTTTAAGAAATACCGCACGCCGCAGGATTATCTGAAGGTGCCGCTGGAGGAGCTGGCTGAGGACATCCGCTCGACCGGTTTTTACAACAACAAAGCCAAAAGCATCCAGGCGGCCTGCCGGAGCATTCTTGAAAAATTCGGCGGCAAGGTGCCGGACACGATGGAGGAGCTGCTGCAGCTGAACGGCGTCGGACGCAAAACCGCCAACGTGATTCTGGGCAACTGCTTCGGCAAGCCGGCGATTATCTGCGATACCCATATGCTGCGGCTGGCCAAACGGCTGGGCCTGTCCAATCAGACCGACCCGGTCAAGCTCGAGTTTGAGCTGATGGAGATTGTGCCGAAGGAACGATACGGCGGCTGGACGCAGTTCAGCCACTGCATTGTCTATCACGGACGGGCGTGCTGTACGGCGCGGAAACCTAACTGCGCCGGCTGCCCGATTGCCCGGTACTGCCCTTCGGCCGGAAAGGCCGTCTGAACCGGCCTTACTTCAACAGCCGCCTGAAGGTCGGGTCCATCGCCTCCGCCCAAATCTGATAACCCTTCTCCTCCGGATGCAGCAGGTCGGGCATGACCTGGCGTGTCAGGACGCCCTGCTCATTGAGAAAGGCCTTGTTGATGTCCAGATAGAAAACATTCCGCCCGTCGGCCAATTTTGCAATCATTCGATTGACCTGGTCATTCTTGGCCCACAGAGGATTGTAAGAGGCATCCTGCGTTTTGTCCTTGCGCTGTTCATCGGAACCGCGCGGGAAAATCGCCAGAATCAAAACCTTCGTCCGGGGCAGTTTCTCGCGCAGCATACAGACAATCGCCCGAATCCCGTCAGCAATCTGTTCGGCGGAATACTGTTCTCGAGCGGCATTATTCGTCCCAATCATCAGCACAGCTAGT
>JBBFLK010000033.1 GCA_037479115.1 Anaerohalosphaeraceae bacterium
GCATCGCGCAAGTCTTGAATTTAGAAAATGCTAAAATTATTTTTTGGAAACGGCAGTAGTTACTCAAGAAGTTCTTGATAATAAGATAAAGAGGACTGTTCCGATACCTAATGTTTGTCAAGCTTTTTCTGTTCAGTTCATGAATACATTTGAGATGTTACGACAACTGCAAGTGAAATTGACCTGATTTTTTTCTGAGCCTGCGAAGATCTGATTCACGAAGGTTTTTTCTCCAACTTTTTTCCATTATTCCACTCACCCCGACCGCTGATCATTCGAAACCCCACAAGAAAAAATCTTATTCCCCTCTTCTTTGTTCACTGATAACGGTTGAATTCCCCATTTGCTCTTGCAGACGCGGCTATCCTATGGCATCCGTTTTTCTCCTTTGTTGAATGATTCGGAGAACAGACCGCGGGAATCACATGAAAGTGTGGGCTTAAGACCAACCCGGCCATGCTTTATTTGCGGCTGTTTGGTTTTAGGAATTCGGGATTCGAATTTCAAGTTTTCGGATTTTTCCCCGCTGACGGAAGCCGCCTGTTCTTTCCTCCATCAACTGATGACTGAGAACTGATAACAGTTTCTGCTTTCGCTTAAGCCCCGGGGGCCGTTGGAAAGTCCTGCGGTTTCCGCTTTCAGGTCCGATAAAAATTTTCGCATACAGGCCCAAATTTATCAAAACCCTATAAAACGTTTACTAATGTATCGGTAAACGTTTACTGATGAATTTTAATAATTTGTTTCAGTCACGTTTCCGATAAACCGAACCGGCAGAATAAAAGGAGAGGAACGCGAAAATGAAAAAACCATTCTTCAAAACTGTCGGGGGGATGTGGGCCGCCGGCTGGGCGCTGTCCGTTCTGGCTGCGGCAGAACCGCCGCCGCAAAAGCGGGACCTGTTTGACCTGTCGATTGAAGAACTGATGGAGATTCCGGTCTTTTCTACGGCCTCGCTGACCAAGACCAAACCGCGGCTGGTGCCGGCCGCCGTAACCACCATCACACAGGAGGAGATTGCCGCCTCCGGGGCGCGGAACCTGTTTGAGCTGCTGGATATTTATGTGCCGAACTTTCAGTGGATTCGTCATCACTGGGAGCCCGACCACATGGGCCTTCGCGGCATCATGAGCGACCATAAGTATCTGCTGCTGGTCAACGGCCGGAATATGAATCACCGCACACACGTCGGGGCCTTAAGCGAACGAGACCTGGTTCTGCTGAGCGATATTCACCACATCGACATCATCCGCGGGCCGGGCTCCGCCCTGTATGGTCCCGGGGCCGTCTCCATGGTCATCAACATCATCACCCACAACCCCTCCACCTTTGAAGGAACCGAAATCATAACTCGTGCCGGCGCGGGTGAAGAGTTTTACAGCACGGAAATCAAACAGGGCAAGCCGTTCAGCGACGGTGACGGCGGATACTTCTGGTATGCCGGCATCGGCAAATATCTGGGGGCCAAATCCGACAAGGCCCAGCAGATTTTTCCATTGGATTTCCCGCAGGAAATGGACGTTCCGTGGTGGGATAATGAGCCCTGGCCGGACGGCTGGGGCCCGAATCCGGCCAATCCGCCCCACCTGCCGACAGACGGTCTGAAAGCAGGTCAGCCGCTGACCAAAGGCCCCATCAGCCGGGACGGGGCGTCGTATCGCGGTCTGCCGCCGGTGAAACTGCATTTCCAGCTTCAAAGAGACAACTGGGACATCTGGGCCCGCTATACACGCGGCGGCAAAGATTATGTGATGTCGCCCCAAATCTGGGCCCGTCCGAGCTGGGGGTATGCCGATTACGTCTTCTACTCGTTCGACTGGGAGACACGGACCGGCTCCTACAAAAAAGTGCGAACCAATACATACGGCTACCAGCAGGGAACCGTCTATATCGGATATACCCAGGAGCTGACCGATTCGCTGTCGCTCCAATATGCCTTCAGTTATGATACGTTTCATCTGGTGCAGCGCCGGCAGAATCGGGTTGACGAGGCCTCCCGGGAAGACGAATACTACGGCAAGGCCGTCGTACAGTGGCAGCCGCATGACAGGCACCGGTTTGCCTTTGGCGGAGAGATTTCCCATCAGGAACTCGGGATGAAAGCCCATGGATGGCCCGATATTCCGCCCACCAGCCCCCGGCTGCCTTCCATGCCGCGCTGGTCCACAAATCTGTACTCTGTGTTTGGAGAATACCAATGGACACTCAGCGACCGCTGGACCGTCTTTCTCGGCGGGCGGGCGGATGACCATACCTATACAGAACGGATGTATTCCCCCCGGGCCGCACTCATCTATACCCCCACGGACCAGGACACAGTCAAACTGATGTGGTCCCGCTCGGTCCGGGCGAATATCGAAACAGAAATGAGGGCCTCCGCCATGGCCGGAGGCGGAAACAGCGCACCGGAAAAACTGGACAGTGTCGAACTGCGCTGGGAGAAAAAGCACAGCAAAAATCTGGAAACGGCTCTGACCGGTTTTGTCCACTACAGTCTGGAGCTGCTCGGATGGAATGCCGAGCAGTCGCGCGTAACCCCGGTCGGAAACCAGAGAGAATACGGGATCGAATTCGAAACCGCCTACCGGACTTCGACAACCCAGGTGGTTTTCTCGCACGCCTACACGCAGCTGTATGACTTTGACCTGGCGGAAGGAAGCCGCACATACGTCACCGCTGAACCCTACGGCTACGGGCGGGACCTGGCCGACTGGTCCGACCATGTATCCAAAATCGCCTGGAGACAGAAACTCAGCGAACAGCTGACGGTTGACGCCTCGCTGCGGGTCTATTGGGGGTTCCCGGGGATGAAAGACTACAATGAGTATTACCCGTATGCCTTTGACGGGGGCCGGAGGAGTTTTGAGTATGACGGAACCACCTACCCGGACGGACGGCCGTTTCCGGAACACCGGTTCTTTGAGCCGGGCTGGAAAAAATCCTATCGGGGCAATTACTATCTGAATGCCGGGCTTCAGTATAAGCCCTCCCAAAATCTGACCATCGGAATCCACGGATACAATCTGCTGGGAATTTTCGACAAAAATCTGAACAAACGAAACTATCTGGCCGTGTACGGCGACTACCGAACCCACGCCCCCGCCGCGGCGGTCACGCTCACATACCGATGGTAAGGGAGCATCTGCAAAAGATGTTTTTTCTTGCCGACAGCGTCCTGAGAGTGTATAGAAGGACGAAAAACCATCGGCAGGAACGTTGTTATGGAAGCAGCGGCGGAAAAAGAACACATTCAACACCGGGCCCAAAGCCCGTTTTATATGCGGGTCCGAAAGGTCAACGAAGCGGGCTATGAAGCCGCTCTGCTGGGGCTGTCGCATAACAAAAAGCAATGCCCGGAAAAGATGGAGGCCGTCGCCCGCCGGCTGGCCGACAAAGACGGCGGCCACAACAAGTTCCTCGAGAGCATTATCGTCTGGCTGGATGTCCGCGCCCCCCGCTACTGGTGGCAGGAGGCCGACACGTTCCGGCTGTCCACCAAGCAGTCCGAAAGCACGATGCACACACTCAGCGGGGAGCTGCTGGCGGTCAATCTGGACGATGCGGATTCCGTTGCCGCCTTTTTAGAGGCCAATTTTGAGCCGGACAGCTGTTCGCTGGAGACGCTGCGGGCGATTCATCAGGCCGCCGTGCAGCAGGATATCGTGGGCGTCAAAAAACGCCTGCCGGAGGGATTCCTTCAGACCCGGCTGTGGTGTATGAGCTATCGAACGCTGCGCAACATTATCCTTCAGCGCCGCACGCATCGCCTGCCCCACTGGCGGGAATTCATTCGCCAGACCCTTGAACAGGTGGACCATCCGGAACTGCTGCCGGGTTTGATGAGCGAATAACCCCTTCGCATCCCTTCGACTGCTCCAAATAGTTTCGAAGCCAGGATTCAATCTGCTCCGCCGGAACGGTTTCGGCTCTTTGTCCCAGTTGGGGAGATTGCCCCTGTCCGCCGTTGAGGTACACATCGAAGCACTCCTGCTGCCGGCCGTCCAGGGTTTTCCGCCGTCCAATCAGCCCGATGTCGGCCACAGCACTTTGGGCACATCCGTTCGGGCAGCCGGAGACCGCAATTCTCCGGCCGGCGAAACGCCGTGCGGCCGTCTGCTGGATTTGTATCCCGATTTGTCTGGCATCCGCCAGGGCCCGCGGGCAGCTGGCCAATCCAGGGCAGGCAACCACGCACGGCAGATTCGCAAACGGTTCCAGAGTGGCCGGCAGCGGGAACAGGGCATCCCCATATAATTCCATGCTGTGGGAGAGGGTCATTCGCAAAACGGCTCCGGCAGATTGAGCGGCCCGAGCCAGTTCCAGCGCCGCCCGGGCCGGCAAATCGCCGCCGGGCAGCTGGAGGGTATAAAGCCGACGGAGACCGCTCCGTCCGTGCGGCAGCGGTACAACAGGCCAGACCTGCCGCCGGCGAAGCGCCTGGAATCGCCGGTCCAGTTCCTTTCGAAACAGCTCATCTCCGAGCCGCTCCCGAATGTGCCGCAGCCGGGCCCGGGAACGGTTGTTTCGGTCCCCCAGTTCGATAAACATCTCCAGGGCCGCCGCCGCCAGCGGCAGAACCGCTTCCGCCGGCACCTGCTCATACAGGTCCATGCCGGTCCGGGGGATCGGCCCCAGGGAACCGGCCCCGACAACCCGAAAGGTCCCGTCCGCACGGACAAGGAATCCCAAATCGCTGATGTAAGGCCCCCCTCGATTGTCCTGCAGCCCACAGAAACTGATTTTGAATTTTCGCGGCAGCGGCCGCTCAGCAGCCTGTTCGCTGAGCATCTGATGCAGCAGCCGGGCCGCCGGCAGCAGGTCAAAATCGTCCGGATGCAGATCGCAGGCAGGCGAAACTGTGATATTTCGGATGGAGTCGCCGCAGGCACCGTAGGTGCACAGGCCCGCCCGCTCCAGTTCCTGATAGAGAACAGGTACATCGGCTTGACGGACATTGTGCAGCTCGATGTCCTGCCGGGTTGTCAAATGCAGCGGTGTATCCGGCGTAAAACGAAGGGCCAGCTGGACAGCAGTCCGCCACTGCTGCCAGGTGATTCGTCCGCCCGGAAACGGAATCCGCTGCATACAGAGCCCCTCCTGCTTTTGCGGGTAAGTACCCCAAAGCCGCTGGGGCTCCTGCGGCACACGCTTGTTTTCTTGCGAATACGATTGGTCCATCGGCGCTTTCCTTTCCCGACACCCTCTACAAATGATATTCGAGCAGATAGTGTTCACGAGCCAGCAGGCATTTGATTTTCTCAATTACCTCCGGAACATCGGCCGGGTTGTCAAGGTGAAGGTCCGGCCGGCTGTGCACAAGCCGATGAGGGCCGATGGCCACAACCAGACAGGGATACGGCTGATTGAGAGTCCGAATCGCCTGAAGTTCATAATCGTCCAGATGGCTGATGGCAGTAATCAGAATCAGACCGGCATCGGCAAACAGATGGGCGATTTCGCCGAGCCGGCGGATGTACTCATCCCGCTCATCCGCGGTCTGCAGGTCGGAATCAACGCCGAGCAGGGAATTATCCAGTCCGAGATAATAGACCATCCGGCCGGCGCTGAACAGCTGTTCTTCGAGGGTTTTGGCAATTTCAGATTTGCCGACCCCGTTCGGCCCGCACAGCAGAACCAGGGCGGCGTTCTGCTTGTAGCGTTCCGAACGGTTCTGCGGTCGAATCCGGCTTCGCTGCCAGTACATCTGGCGTCTCTGAACATGTTCAGACAGCCAGTCTTTTTCAGGAGCGATGGCATCCAGAATGATGCCGCCGCCGGCAATTTCGTAGTTGTCGATTATGACAAAACGCCCCGTTTGCGCAATCTCCGATACCCGGTCGAAGGCCACAGGACGAAGGGTTTCCAGCAGACATTCAGCCACATCATGCCGTTCAATCTGGCAGCTCCGGCTGTCTGTGCTCAGGTCAGTCGCATCCAAAACAGTGTAAATCTCCCGAAGCCAGACGGACTCCCGGGCAGCTGCCAGCTTAAGTTTATATCGTTTTCCCTTGACCATAGGCTGCCGGCCCATCCAGAAAAGATTGACCTTCAGACAGGTTCCGGTTCGGGCAGGCGGCTGGTCAGCCCGGCAGAGAATCTGATTGGGCGGAATGTAAACCTGTTCAGTCAGGGTAAAACCGGTGGACTGGCCTGCACAGGCTTCGGTCTGCGGCGGCTTGTTAAATCCTTCGATGGAAGCAATTCGGGACCGCTTGCCCGACGGCAGGAAAACCACCTCATCGCCCACCCGAACGGTTCCGGTTTCCACACGCCCGGCCGCAATTCGGCGGTCGTCGCCTTCCTCCGTGAACTTGTACACATCCTGCACCGGAAATCGAAAGGGTTTTTCACGTCCGGCAGGCTCTTTTTCAAACCGGTCCATCGCTTCCAAAACCGTCGGGCCGTCATACCAGCTCATCCGCGCAGAGCGGGTGCACAGATTGTCTCCGAAGCGGGCGCTGACCGGTATGAAAAAACGCGGCTGAAGCTTCACCTGCTGCAGAAACGCGGTATAGTCCTTTTGAATCGTTTCAAAGACATCCCGGCGATAGTCCGCCAAATCCATTTTGTTGACAGCCACAGCAATCTGCCGAATGCCCAGCAGGCTCAGCAGATAGCCGTGCCGCCGGGAGTTTTCCCGGATCCCTTCCTTGGCATCAATCAGCAGCAGCGCCGCTTCCGCCCGGGCTGCACCGGATATCATATTCTTGAGGAATTCAACATGACCGGGAGCATCCAGGATGATGTATTCCCGCCGGGAAGACTTGAAAAAGCATCGGGCCGTGTCAATGGTGATGCCCTGTGCCTGCTCTTCTTTCAGGGCATCCAGCAGAAAAGCATACTCAAAGGGTTTGGCATTGCGGGCGCAATAGGCCTGAACCGATTCCAGTTTTCCCTTGGGCAGCGAGCCGGTATCGGCCAAAAGCCGCCCAATCAGTGTGCTTTTCCCGTGATCGACATGGCCGATCACAACAATATTCATCTGCTGCCGATTCCGCCCGGACAAAAGTCCGGCGGTCGAGGATGCTGTCATTGTATGTTCTCCTTTTTTCTGAATTACATATATCCGCTTCGGCGGAGGGTCTCTAATCCGCTGCCGTCTTCCTTATCCTGCTGCCGCCCGGAGCGCTCCGCGATATGGGCGAATTTCCCGCTGCGAAGCTCCTCGATAATCTCCGCCACCGTCTTGGCTGTGGATTCCACCGGGGCCGTGCACGGCCAGCACCCGAGAGAACGATAGCGCCGGCCGTAGCCCTGATCAAAATACAGCGAAACCACCGGGATATTTTCCCGCTGGATGTACTCCCAGATGTTCAGCTCGGTCCAGTCCAGCAGCGGATGAATCCGCACATGGGTTCCCGGGGCGAAATCCGTCTTAAATTGATTCCACAGTTCCGGCGGCTGGTCACTGACCTCCCAGTCGCTTTCCTGACCGCGCGGGGAAAAATAACGTTCTTTGCTGCGGCTGCCCTCTTCATCCGCGCGGGCCCCCACAATCACACCCGTAAAGGGAGGACCGTTTTCCACCGTATAAAATTCGCCGCTGTCCGGGTCCAGAATGCGCCGCGGCCACCGTCCGCTGAGGGTGTGCCTGAGGGCCTCGGTTTTCAGAGCCGCACAGCACTGGAGACGGCTGACGGCTCCGTCGGGGAACGTCTGTCGGCTGTCAATCGCCTCCCGATTCATCCCGACAATCAGTTTGAGCTTCCATTGCCGGGCAAATCGGTCCCGATATTCAATCATCTCCGGAATCTTAAAAGAGGTATCAATGTGCATCAAAGGAAACGGAACATGACCGAAGAAGGCTTTGCGGGCCAGCCACAGAAGCACAGTGCTGTCCTTGCCGATGGACCAGAGCATCACCAGGTCCTTAAAGGAGCGGTAGGCCTCTCGAAAAATATAAATGCTCTGAGATTCAAGTTCATCCAGATAATCCATATCACCTCCGGTACAAAAACGGTTGAGTCCAGTGAAGTCCGCATTCTTTCTGGTCAGGTGTTTCCCACCACCAGCGTCCGGAACGGGGGTCCTGCCCCGCCGGGACCGCCCGGGTACAGCAGGCACAGCCGATGCTCGGATATCCGCGGTCGTGAAGTTTGTTATAGGGGACCCGGTTCGCACGAATATAGTCCCAGACCTGTTCAACGGTCCAGTCGGCCAGCGGACAGATTTTGACCAGACCGAACTGCTCATCCGGCTGCACAATGTCCACAGCGCTTCGGGTCTGCGACTGGCCGCGCCGAAGCCCGCAGACCCACGCATCCAGAACAGACAGTTTCCGTTTCAGCGGTTCAATCTTGCGGACTCGGCAGCACAGTTTCCGCAGCTCGATGCTCTGATAAAACAGATTGATTCCGTGCTCAGACACCATCGACTCGACTTGTCGAAAATCCGGAAACAGCCCTTCGATTCGAAATCCGTACCGCTTTTCTGTTTCCTCCCACACCTCATAGGTTTCCTGGGGCAGACGTCCGGTGTCCAGCGTAAAGACAGCCGGCCTCTCGTCAAGCCGGCAGAGCATATCCGTCAGCACCTGGTCCTCCGCCCCAAAACTGGTCGCCAGAGCGATACGGCTTCCAAACTGCTCCAGGACTGTCCGCAGAATCTCCTGCGGCGGCTGGTTGTGTGTTTTGCGGCGAACCTGTTCAAGAACTTCTATGTTCATATTTCATATTCCGGGGATTTCAGTTTTCCGATAGGAACGCGATTCCACAAACGTTCGTGACAGTAAAAGACGAGGATTTTGACGAGCACATCCAGCAGACCGATTTTCAGGGCTGAACTGGGATACCCTGTGACCACCCAGGCCGTTATAATCGTGACCGCCGTTCCGGTTAGGCGGTAGCTGACAGCCTTCAAGACACTGCGATAATGCGTTTCCATACAAATTTCCAATTACTTGTTTTCCTATTGCTTTATAGGTATATGTTTGAAAAAAATTAAATCATGTAGTTGGCTACATACGAGCACATTCGTTTTTGCTCTTCGTGAGCCAAATCTTCAAGACTTGCAGAATCTAATATCCGAGAAATGGAGGCATTGATTCGTTCGAGAAGCTGTCTTTCACTGGAAGGCCCCTCTGCCGGAAGACCATTGCTTTCCGTTTGCTTGCCGGAGGATTCCAAAAAGCGGATGATTTCTCCTGCGGAGATGTCACGGGGATTTTTGGCAAGAATATATCCGCCCTGCTTGCCGCGGACTGCCAGAACGAATCCTCCCTGACGCAGTTCATTAAGAATCACCTCCAAAAAACGGGAAGGAATCTGCTGGGCCTGAGCCAGTCGGCTCACAGAAGCCGGCTGCCGTTTGTCCAGCATAGCCAGCTGCAGAAGTGCCCGCAGGGCATATCGGCTTTTTTGGGAAATCTGAAAATACCCATATGTTGTCATTTTTTTTATCCTACTATAACGGTCGGAATAATGATATATAAAATAATTCCTCGCAGAAACTTCAGCAAGAAGAAAATTGTAATTTTTTTCTTGTTATTTTGTAAATATTTTATACAAAAGACTTTATAATTTTATGATTTTTTTGGAAAGGAATCTGAAAAATGGACCTGGATTTCTGGAATTGGCCGTTTTGGATGCCGTTTTTCAGTTCTGTTCTTCTTGGGGGACTGATTGGTCTGGAACGGGAAATTCGCCGCAAACCGGCCGGCTTGAGGACCAATATCCTGATTTGTTTGGCAGCCTCTCTCTTTACTCATCTCGCCCTGTCCATCAGCGATGACTCCCTCGAGACCGCCTCCCGCATCCTGCAGGGCGTCATTACCGGCGTGGGCTTTATCGGAGCCGGAGCGGTCATTCGCGGCACCCACGAAACACACGGAATCACCACGGCAGCGACAATTTGGCTGGTTACCGGCATCGGCATTGCCTGCGGATTCGGGCTGTATGAGGCCGCCGTGGGAGTGACGGTCATCGCCCTGATTATCCTCTGGGGCCTGATTCCGCTGGACCGCCGACTCCGAAATCTGGAAAATGACCGGACAAGGCCGGATAATCCGTTCTGAAAGCCGCCTTTTTTATGGTTTTTCTTTGAGTGCGGCGGTATGATTTTATCCAGAAACTCCACAGGAACATAAGGTATGAAACCGATTTACGTAGGCGCTACGCTTCGCGACAGCGGCAAGACCTCTGTTTGTCTGGGGCTGATGCAGCTGCTTCAGGAGCAGGGACTTAACCCCGGATACTGCAAACCGGTCGGCCAGCATTATGTTCGTTATCACGACAAAAATATCGATGAAGACGGTGTGCTGATGCACCAGGTCTTTCATCTGAAGGATGACCCGTATTACCTCAGCCCGATTGCCATTGAAAAGGGCTTTACCCAGCGGTTTATCGAAAATCCTGATGTCCGTCCGCTGGAAGAGCAGATTCTTCAGGTGCATCAGAAGCTCAGCCGGGAGCACCCGATGCTGATTTACGAAGGAACCGGACATGCGGGCGTCGGCAGCTGCTTTGGGCTTTCCAATGCCCGGGTGGCGCGTCTGCTCGGAGCCAAAGTGGTCATCGTTACCGAAGGCGGCATCGGGCGGCCCCTCGATGAAATCGCTCTGAGTCTGGCCCTGTTTGCCGACCATCAGGTTGAGGTGCTCGGCGTTATTCTCAATAAAATCCTTCCGGAAAAGTACGACAAGATTCGACAAACCGCCGCCAAAGGGCTGCGTCTGCTGGGGACGGAGCTGGTCGGGGCGATGCCGTATGAACCGTCGCTGGCGGAGTTTACCGTCGGACAGGTGGCGGAGGAGTTCGGCTATAAAATCCTGTGCGGTACGGATGCCCTGACCAACCGGATTAATCACACCATTATCGCGGCGATGGAGCCGCAGCACGTCTTCCGGCACATTGAAGACCATACCCTTGTGATTATTCCGGGAGACCGCATCGACAATATTCTCATTACGATTCTGCTGCTGTCGCGATACGGGGACAAAACCGGCGGGATGATTCTGACCGGCGGATTTGAGCCGCACCCGACCATTGAACCGCTTCTTCGGGCCAGCCAGATTCCGGTGCTGCTCAGCGACGACGACACGTTTACCGTCAGCGCCCGGATGAAAGACCTGGGCTTTAAGATTCGCTCCTACGATACGGACAAGATTATCCGGCTCCACCAAATGGTGCGGGATTATGTGGATACCGACCGCATCTTAAAAGCCCTGTCCGAATAACCGACCCTACAAAACGGCGGAGGCATGTCGGTGGGCGTGGCATTCGATATTGACGGCCGCCGGCAGCGAGGCAATATGACAGGGAGCCGTTTCAATCTGAACGCCCAGGGCGGTGGTGTCTCCGCCCAGCCCCTGCGGCCCGACCCCCAGAGCGTTGATATCCCGAAGCAAATCCTCCTCGAGGGCGGCGTAAAACGCATCCGGATGCCGGCTGCCCAATGGACGCAGCAGCGCCTTTTTGCTCAGCAGACAGCAGACTTCAAAATCGCCCCCCAGACCCACCCCGACGACAAAGGGCGGACAGGCATCCGCTCCGGCGTTTCGGACCTGCTCGACAATCCAGCGGCAGACGGTCTGAGGTGATTCGGTCGGTTTGAACATTCGAAAAGCACTTTTGTTTTCGCAGCCGCCGCCTTTGAGGATGACACTGAGCCGCAGCTGTTCGCCGGGCACAAGACTCCAGTGAATAAAAGCAGGAGTATTGGTGTTTGTGTTGCGCCGCTGATGCAGCGGGTCGGCAACGACGCTTTTGCGAAGCAGCCCTTCCTGGGCAGCCCGTGCCACACCCTGCTGAATGGCATCCGTCAGCGTGGCGGAAGGATTGTCCGCCGGCGGCTCTATCACCACGCGGCTGCCCAGTTCGGCAAAAACAACCGTCAGCCCCGTATCCTGACAAATCGGGATGCGTTCGGCGGAGGCAATCCGTGCGTTTTCCAAGAGCTGTTCGAGAATCTGCCGCGCCTGCGGATTCGACTCAGTCTGGGCAGCCCTTCGGACAGCCGCCAGAACATCCGCCGGCAGTTCGTAGGCGGCGTGAATACACAACTCCGCAACGGTTCTGACGATGGTCTCAAACGCCAGCGAGCGCATCGCTATCCGTCCTGGCCGATGGTAAACTCAAAACTCTGATACCGCGTATTGCCCGGGCTGTCGCTGACCGCCAGCGTCAGCACATGGTCCCCCGGCTCCAGATTCTCCAGCCGCAGCGTGAAGGATTCTTCGGTAGTATCGAATACCCGGTCATCCGGCAGAAGACCCGCCCAGTCCTCCCGGCTGTTGAGCGTGCAGCGGACCTCGGCTATGGCGGAAAAGACATCCACGGCGCGGAAACTGAGTTCAAGCGAGCGGCCCTGGACATTCAGACGCACGTCGCTGAGCACAGGGGCAGTGTTGTCCACAATCACCATATCGCTGATGCGCGAGGTCATCAGGGCTTCGGAAGGATGATTGGACCGTTTGTCATCCGCCGTAATGCGAATCTCATACCGCCCGTCTTCCACGGTCCGGCTGTCCCATTCATACACGGGCTTTTCGGAGTCTTTTTTCAGGGAAATCCAGCGTTTGCGGCCTTGTTTGCGAAAATCGAAGTGGTACACCAGTGTATCTCCGTTTTCATCCGACGCCCGCGCCAGAATTTGAAACAGGTAGGGTTTTTGCTTGTCTTTGGACGGCTGAACCTGCAGGGACTGAATCTGCGGCGGCAGATTGGGGACACTGTGGGCAATTGCCACCTCCTGCAGCAGAGGACTTTGCGCGGATTTGCCTCGAACCAGGGTAAGTCGATATTGCAGGTATCGGGCAACGGGACAGCCCAAATCCGCCGGACCGGTCAGCTCCTGCTCCGGCGTCCACGGCGAGAAGGTCGGGTCGTCGGGTTCTTTCAGATTGCCGCTCCGAGCAGAAAAACGAATGGAGGCCCCCTCCGGCAGACGGGCCTGGGTCTGGATTTTTCCCCAGCGGGCGGGCTGACCGGCGTCAATCAGGTCAGACGTATAGGTCCCCTCCTGAGCCGGTTCCGGGGCCAGACGAATGAGCTGAGGCGGGTTGGACAGGGCCAGCCAAAGCCCTTTGTCGCCTCCGGCGTATAAGGCCGTAATCTGAGCGGATTTTTCGCTTTGATACAGGATGGAGCGATGGTCAATCACGGGATCAAGACCGAACAGACGTCCCTGATTGCCGGTGGCGGCCAAAAGCGTGCCGTCCTGATACAGCAAAGCATAAAAGATAACGCGGTCGGAAAAGATTTCCCGGGAAAAACCGTCCGGCGTGATACGAACCAGCGAGCTGGCGGCACGCGGCCCGGGGCCGACCGGCGGGGCCGGCGGCGCAGTCGGCGGCAGCGGACGCTGCTCTTCGACGGTGTTGGCCGTGGTCATCTGAAAGTCATCCGGCTCCTCTTCTTCCTCATCGTCGCCTCCCTGAGGTGGTTCCTGCGGTTCCGCCGGTTCCGGCTCGAACTGCGGTCTTCCGGGCGATTTGGACAGGGCCTGAGCGGCGGAGTCAATCCGACCGGCTACCGCCGCCGCACTGGAGGCCGCCAGGTACACATTGCCCTCCGGGTCGGTGGTGACGGCCGTAATTTCTTTCTGCTGGCTGTCGTACAAGACACGAACGGTGCGGCTTTTGACATCAATCTGATACAGCAGGCCGCGGGTGTCGCTGCCGGCCAGCAGCGAACCGTCCCTGGCCCAGGCCAGCGAAAGAATGTTCTTGTCGCGGCTTTCATATACAACCTCGGCGTTTCCGCCGAATGGCGGCAGCCGATAAATCCGCCCTCGGGGACCGGTAGCGAGATAGAGGGTTCCCTGCTCATCCGGCAGAACGGCATAAATATAGCGGTCCGTGTCGGACTGAAAGAGCACCGTCGGGTCTTTGTCAAACCGAATCAGCCGGGCCTGTTTGCCGCTGATGCCCGCCAGCAGGCGGCCGCCCGCATCAAACGCCAAAGCAAAGACGTGCTCATTGCGCAGCGGAGCAGCCAGGGCCGCCGCCGCATCTTTGGCAGCCGAAGGATTGTCCGTTGGATACAGGACCTCCGTCTGTCCGCGGGCATACTTAAAAATCGTCCCGTTGGGACTGGTCCCCAGATACACCGCCGAGCCGTCCGGCTCCGCTAAAATCGTGTTGACGGTCCAGACGCCGACCAGCGCATCGGACGTCAGAAGAACCTCCGCCCGACGGGCCAGACGCAGATTCCCGTCGGAATCCACCATCAGATTCTCCAGTTTGCCTTTGAGAAAATGTTCACTTTTGGAATGACGGGTAATCACCGAGGTAACGGCCTCTGCGGGGCCTGAAAGAACCAATCCGGCGGCCCAAACCGCCGTCAAAAACAAAAACGGCCTTTTTTCCATGCAATCTTCCTTTACGGTTCAACTTGGATGGGGACGGATATATTCCCGCTCGGAATCCAGTCCATTGATGTCTGCGTTTCTATCCAGTTCTGCAGGGGCATCGCCGGCGTAAAGCGGCGGTTGTCCTGCAGTAGAAGCACCCGGCTTGGGGGCAGGTCCGGCAGGTCCTGATGACGAATCGCAATCCCGCCCCGGCCCAGCAGCAGAACGGCGGTCAGCTGGTTGCGAGGGGTCCGGACGATGCGGCGGACCGCCTCGAGCATCGACGGCAGGTCTTCGGCCGTGAACTGATGCGGAGAGGCCTTCTGAAGGAAGGCCAGATATCCATCTCGGTCCAGCACCTGAAGCATATAGGTTCCGGCCTTCAGGTCCGACGGGAGAGGCAGATGAATCGAATGAATGGTTTTCTCTGTGCGGAACGACTCGAGTACTGCCCGAACGGTGACGGACTGTCCGGGCTTGAGTTTGTCATCGGATATATCCGCCGCCCAGATTTCGGCCGCTCGAGACCGCCCGGAAAACCGCAGCGTCAAATCGACCGAACGAATCGCGGCCGGCTGATAAGGATTGTTCATCAGAAGATTGGCAATCCCGGCAACCTCTGAAGCCGGGGCCATCGCATCCGAATCCGTGCTGCTGTTGGCAAACCGAATCGGCTGCTCGCCGTCGATTTCCACAACGGCCTGATAGTCCAGCGAATGCTCCCGCGGCAAATCTCCGAAATGGAGGGCTGCAGAGAGAATGGCCGCCCGCAAAATCAGCGGGGTCAGCATCGGATGAACGGCCACCCGGCAGTTGAATTCTTTGGTCTGCCCAAGGTCCGTTCGTTCCAGCCGGACACGAAGGGGAAACATTGGCGGCTCCTGCCCGATTCGTCCGACCACGCCGGCCGCCTGGTCCGATACGAGCGTTCCGAGAATCGGCCCCGGAGAGCCGAATTTGAACGAAATCGACCGACGGGCAATTGTCGTATGGATGTAGCCGGCTGCCATCGGCAGCTGAATAGCCCCGGTGCCCAGAAGACTGTGCCCGTATCCGTAGACCGTGTCCCCGACAACATCGGTGGCCGTTCCTATGGCGGCAATGGAAATATCCCCGCCGCACAAAACCACCGAAAGGACACCGCCGGGAGCAATCCGGTTCTGCGCCGAATCCTCCGACACCTCCGCAGCGCCGGCAAAAGCGGAAAAACCGAGTGACGCAAAAATCGGCTCAACGGAATGAACAGCGGAAGCGGAGGCCGACATTGACAGCGGCAGCTTCGTCCGGCGGCTGGAGAAGGTCCTCCCGAGCCAATCCAGGTAGCGCCGCTGGGCCTTTTCCGGTTCGATAAGGTCTTTCGGCTGCGGAGCCGGAGAAGGAACCGGTCCGATGGGGGCCGGTGATTCTATATTTAGCATATCCTGAATCGGGCGAACCAGATAGAGCGGCTCGACAGCGTCCGACCAGCCCGCCGCCAATGCACCGGCCAGCCGACCGTCCAGATACACCGGTGAACCGCTGCATCCCTGCACGGACCCGACCGTTTTGAACCGCTCATCTGTACCGACAACGAGGATAAAATCCGACCCGGGCTCGGCATTGCGGACAATACTGAGCACTTTCAGGGGGAATCGTTCTACGGCTGTCCCTTCCAGAACCGTCAGGCAGTACCCTTCCATCCCGGGTCGTACCTGCTCGAGCGGAATGTGTCGGCCGGGGTCCAGCATCCCCGAAAGAGCCGATGAACCGGTCCAGCCGAACAGAGAAAGTATTGCCGCAACCCAAACCTGCAGGGCTTTTCTCATCTTCTTAATCCTTAACATCTTCCAGTTGCCTTCCTTATTCTTACGGAAGGGAGTTTATAGTATGGGCAAAGAGTTCTTGCCTGTCAAAAGCAAACTTTTTATAATCAGCAGTTTTGGAAACCTTGGAATCGAATCAGCAGGCGGCTTTGAAGCCGGAAAAGCCGAATTAACCTGCGGGAAACCGGCAGCAGCCGAAGGCAGGAACAGGTATGGATGCAGAACATCGTCATGAACTAAAAACCAACGAGCTGGCGGAGTTTGTTGCGAATCTGCCGGAATACATCCGGAAGTATTCCAATCAGATTATCGGAGTTTGCCTGATTCTAACGGCCCTGTTTGTCATCCCGCTTTGGAAAAACTGGCGTCAGGAAAGCCGTCGGGCTCAGCAGGCCGCTATGGTATCCCGGATTCAGAACGCCCGAGAGGCCGTCACGAAAGCAACTCGCCCCGCAGAGGGAATCCAGCCGGCTGCTCTGCTTGACCCGGCAGCCGAAGAACTCCGGACTGCGTCGCAAACAGCTCCCCAGAAAGACCTGGCGGCTCTGGCCCGTCTGGAAGAAGCCAAACTGCTCCGCTCCGTCCTGCACCTGCAGGCGGATTTGAGCCCCGAGGAGATTTCCTCCAGACTTGCCAGGGCTCAGGAGGCCGCTCAGCAGGCCCTGTTGCTGGCCCAGTCCCCGACTCTCAAAGGGTTGGCGGAGCTTCAGCTGGGGCTTTGTGCGGAAGAAGGCGGCCAGTATGAGCAGGCCCGCGATATTTACACGCGCATCATTCAGAATTCTGCTTATAAAGGAACCGCCGTCATTGAACAGGCCAAACAGCGCTTGGACCAGCTGCAGGACAACTCGGTAAAAGTCGTGTTTGCCCCGGCTCCTCCGCCGGAACCCCAGAGCGCGTCTGAAAATCCTCCCGCCGAACTGATGGAACTGCCGGCTTCGCCGTCGGACTCGGCCGCCCAGTAGCCGGACGACCATGGACGAGGAATATCCTCTTTCAGAAAACATCTCCGAATCGGAGACAGACGAGCTAACCGAACAGTCGGACGACGCGGAAGAGCTGGTCGGAGAGCGCCTTCGGTTTCGCGTGGGTTCGAATCTGAAGTTTCGCCGGCTGGATAAGTATCTGTGCGGGCGATTCAGTAATTTCAGCCGCACCCGCCTGCAGAAACTCATCAAAGAACAGGGAGTCAATGTCAACGGCCGGCCCGCCAAACCCAGCTATCAGCTTCGAGCCGGCGATGAAATCGATTTGATTCTGCCGCCGCGGCCCATCCGCGAGCTGATTCCGGAGAATATTCCGCTGGATGTGCTCTATGAAGATGAATATCTGATTGTGATTAACAAGCAGGCCGATCTGATTGTCCATCCCGCCCGCGGCTACAAACACGGCACACTCGTTAACGCCCTGGTCTATCACTATCAGAAACTCTCCAAAGGCAGTGATGACTGGCGGCCGGGCATCGTTCATCGCCTCGACCGCAACACCACCGGCGTTCTGGTTGTGGCCAAAGACGACACGTCCCACTGGAAACTGTCCCGCCAGTTTGCCGACCGAAAGACCCGCAAGACCTACCTGGCCATTGTGCACGGCACGCCGGCCCTGCGGGCCGACTGCATCAACCAGCCGCTCGGCGTGCATCCATTTATCCGGGAGAAGTTTGCCATCCGCCCGGACATCGGCAAAGAAGCGATAACAATCTACGAAGTGCTGGAGGCCTTTCGCGGGTACAGTCTGCTCAAACTCGATTTAAAAACCGGCCGCACCCACCAGATTCGCGTGCATCTGTCCTGGATGAAGCACCCGATTGTGGCCGATGACCTTTACGGCGGCAAGGTCGTCTATCCCTGGCAGATTGAAGACCGCCAGCCGGCGCCGGAAAGCCCGCTGATGGCCCGCACGGCCCTCCACGCCTGGAGACTGGAACTGACACACCCGGCCACGGGTGAGCCGATGACCTTTGAGGCCCCGCTGCCGGCGGATATGCAGACCTTCCTTGATGCCCTCCGAAAATACCGCCGAATAGATGCCTAATCTACGGGCCGGGGGCGCGGTACATCAGTTTAAAGCGGGCACCGTTGCTCGGAATCAGCAAGCGGGTTGTGGAGGTGTGCATCGCCCAGTGCCAGTCTTCGCCGGAACCGCCCTCCAGGCCGACATCCAAATCACACGTGTAGGTCCCGCGAACCACAAGCCCTGTGCCGGTGGAATAGATTGTTCCGTCGGCATTGTACGTCGTCCAGCCAATAGTCAGCCGGTGGTTGCTTTCCGGCTCGTATTTTTCCACGATGAATTTGCCGTAACGGCCGCTGTTGGTGATATAGGCGAAGTATGTTCCGGGCCAGAACTGGCTGCCGTCCGAACCGTAAATCGGCGAAGCGGACAGCTGGGCATCCATTGCTGCAATCTCCGCACGTCCCAGCGCTCCATATCCTTCCCACAGCCAGTCGTCCGTCCACATCTCTACGTCCGTCAAATCAACCCCGCCTGAATAATCTAAATCCGTCAGGCCGCACCAGCCGGGCGGCGTGCAGTCTGCGCGGAGCCATCTTTGAGCCAGCCGGGCGAAATCTTCCAGATTCACCCGATAATCGCGGACAAAGTCGGAAGGACTTAAATCTGTGTAAAAGCCGGCGATTCGGAAATTGTAATCCCACGTGGTGGGGCTCCATAAGCTCCAGGTTTTCATATCATAAGGTGCCGCGGAGCTGCTGAGCGAATACCCCTGACTGTCCGGCCACGGGTTATCTGTGCGGGCGGCAATCGAAGAGGACAGATTGTTCAGATGGCCGTCCAGAACATACGAGGTGAAAATATAGGTTTTCTGTCCCCACAAATCCATGTTGACCGGGAAGAAAACCCATCCGCCGTTAAACGACGCGGGGACATCTTTTGTCACCGTTTTGATAATCGTCCCGTCCGCAGCCCGCACATCCAGCACCAGCGTGACGGCATGGCCTGTACCGGTCGGATTATAGAAATAGTCAAACCGGTCGGTGAATTGGAAACCTGCATAGGCGACCTGTGCACTGCGGGGTAGGACGATGCTTTGTCCGCAGCCGACATTTCGAGGCGTCCAGTCCGGTCGGTCATCGCCGCCGAACCAGCCCTGGGCATTGTAGGTTTCTTCTTTCCGTTCAAATTCATACACCGTCAGGGAATGAGGTCCCCGGATGTTGTTGTTCTCATCGGCTTCCAAAACCTGCCGATCCGTATCTGCCTGCAGGTAAATCGACTGTACGCCCGGAATCGAATAGGTATAGGTGAAATTCCAGGTATAGGTTTCATTCACCGCCAGAGCCGGAACATACGCATAGAGCGCCCCGGATTGATTGACCGCCGGCGGGCTGGAGCGGTTGGGATAAAAGTCCAGATAGAAATTGCCGGCATTTTGGGACCCGATATTCCGTACAGTACAATGAAATGTCAGCGGCTGGTCCTGAATGGCGGTTTCCTGCTGGTCGCAGACAAACGACTCAATGACCAAATCCGGCCGGGCCGGTGTAATTCGGAACGGCTGGTCGCTTAAGTCATATGGGTCGCCGTCGGAGGCATCCTGAATGCGGATGCGGCAGTTGTCGCCGGGGGTATTCGGCACCGTCCACAGGAACGAGCCGGTATTGGCCGCCGAGACCGCAATCGGCGGGTCCACCCAGTGGCTGCCGCCGTCCAGCGAGTAATCAATCCGCACAAACGGAATGGTGCCCCAGGAGTTCCAGGTGATTTCCCGCACCGCGCCTGCCGGCCAGCCCTCCCCCCCATTGGGCTGTGTGACGGTAATCGAATAGAGGAAGAAGCTGTTCAGCACAGTAGCCGTGTTCGAATAGTCGGAATATCCCTGACTGTTAAAGGCACGCACCCGGAACTTGTAGTAATAGTTAAACAGCAGAATCTCATTCATTTGATAGGACATCACGTTGGCGCCGACACTGTCCAGAACCGTCCAGCCCGAAGGTTCGGCGGAATAGCGGGACCATTTTTTGTATTCAATCTCAAAACCGCTTTCATTGGCGGCGTTGTCTTTCCACTGCAGATGAATCTGCGGGGAGGTGATGGCCGCTGTCAGATTGGACGGGGCCAGGGGCAGCTGGGCTGTATTGATTTCCATCTTCTGGCAGTAATTGGCGCGGGCCGCCCGTTCATCATTCCAGGCGACAACGGCTCCGAAAGGCGATGGGCCGTCTTTGGCAAAGAGGATTTTCGGATACTTCTGATGGGCGCCCGGGTTGGACGGATACACATCATCGTCAATCACCCAGCTGGACCACATCAGCCCTCCGGCCGCATTGACCCGGCAGGCCCGAATGTTGTAACTTAAGCCCCAGTAATCCTGCCAGGCGGCAATCATCCCGCCCGTCGTGTCGGCACAAACCACAGGATTTCGCTGCGTGCCGGGAGTCAGGTTGTTGATGCGGATGCCGTACAGCGTCCACCGGATATTGCCGTCACGGTCGATGTGCTGGGCGTAAATATCACTGTTGCCGCCCATGGACGGCTCGTTCCGCCAATCCGTCCAGACCGCATAGGCCCCTTCCGCTCCGTTGCTGCAAACGTCGGAGCTGATGCCGTACGTCCAGGCGCTTCCGCCCACCGCCGACGCGGAGACCAGCTCCAGACCGCCTGCGGCCCAAAGCACCGTACCGGCATAATTGACCCGCTGAATCCGTACATTGTCGTTTGTGTTCCAGCAGACAATTGCTCCGCCCTGTCCGTCAGCGGCGGCATGAATAGCCGTAGTTGTGCTTGTGGTGTTTCCTATCGTCACGTCGGCTCCCCACAGGGGTACGACGGAACTGCCGCTGACGGCTGCTCGTCGAGCGACAACCTGCAGGCCGTTCAGCCCGGCGACAATTACGCCGCCTGCTCCGTCGGAGACGGCATCGCCCGGCTTAAAACCCAGGTTCAGCCCGTCTACGCCGCCTGTCAGGACTCCGCTGCTGTTAAAATGCACCAGACGGTAAACCGCACTGCACTGCAGAGCGGCATAGGCCCCGCCGGCTCCGTCGCCAACCAAAATCGGCTTGGGCTGGCTGGAAGCTCCGTCCATATACGAACTGGTCAGGATCGTCGCGGTGGCCCATAGTTTTGTCCCCATCTGATTGACCCGCTGGGCCTTGTAAACCCAGGTCTTCATCGGGGTGTCACTGATTTTCTCCACCCAGGCGACAATCGCTCCGCCGGCGCCGTCGGATATCACATCCGGATTCTGATTGTCCAGCCCGGACGAAAGAACCACATCTGAAAACCACGCCGGACCGGGAATCGGAAATCCCCCGCTGGTTTGTCCGGTATAATCAATCCGCTGCAGAAGAACCTGATAGCCGACATCGGCTTCCCACGCAAAATAAATTCCTCCGTCCTGATCGGTGGCGATATCGAAACGGGATGCGGTGGTGCCGTTGACCGTAATCGGGACGCCGCCGGAATACCAGAGTTTATCCCCATCAGCAGCAAACAATGGAGCCACTACATACAAAAGAATAAAGGCCGGAAATGTATATTTTGCAGACATCTTTTTACCCTCCATTTTTCTGAAAACGAAGTATTTTTTGCGCGTTTCAGAAGGGCGGGGCTTGGCAAAATCAGAGATGTTTGATGCCGTCCTTTTCTGTCAACTATACACAATGAGAATGTAAAATCAAGAGATTTCTGAATTAAAAAAATGGGGAATCGACCAGCAAATCCAGCGGAGCCGACTGCATCTGTCTCCGGAAGAATTCCCGATAAATCCCGTTTTGGGAGGTCAGCTGCTGATGGGTGCCCTGTTCGACAATTCGTCCGTTTTGAAGGACAAGAATCCAGTCGGCGCTCATCACGGTGGCCAAACGATGGGCAATAATAAACGTTGTCCGTCCGCGAATCAGATTCTGCATGGCCTGCTGAATCCAGTACTCCGATTCTGAATCCAGTGAGCTGGTGGCTTCGTCAAAAATCAGGATAGGCGGATTTTTTAAGAAGGCCCGTGCAATTGTAATCCGCTGTTTTTGTCCGCCGGACAGCATCAGTCCCCGCTCGCCGACTTCCGTATCAAACCCCGCCGGCAGGGCCTGAATAAACTCGAGGGCGTGGGCGGCTCTTGCCGCCTCAATTACTTCTTCTTCCGAAGCCGATGGATTCCCGTAGAGAATATTTTCCCGAATGGTTCCGCTGAAAAGCATCGGCTCCTGCAGCACCATTCCGACGGCCTTCCGCAAAGAGGGCACTTTGATGTTCCGCACATCGATGCCGTCAATCCGCACAGCCCCGGACTGCACATCGTAAAAGCGCGGAATCAGACTGACCAGGGTGCTTTTGCCCGACCCGCTGGGGCCGACCAGAGCAATCCGGCTGCCTGGCTCGGCTGTGAAGTGGATGTCCAGCAGCACAGGCCGGTCCGGCTGATAGCCGAACCAAACGTGTTCGAACTCCACACGTCCCTGAACCGAAGGCAGGTCCACGGCGTCCGGACGGCTGCGGATATCGGGCTGCTCGTCCATAATCTGAAAGATGCGGTCCAGCGCCGCCAGGGCGTTGGCCATCACCACATTCAGTTCGGAAAACCGCTGCATCGGCAGGTACAGCGGGCCCAGATACATCATCAGCGCCACCAGATCGCCTACGGTCATCGCCCCCTTGAGGACCCGCATGCCGCCGAATGCAATCACCACAAGCGGAGCCAGCCCAATGAGTGTGCCGGTGACGGCCTGATTGAGCCCCTGCATCAGAATCCGCTGCATATTGATGGAAAAGAGCTTCTCGGACTGCCGGCGAAATCGCCGTTTTTCTGTTTTTTCCCGCCCGAATGCGTGGATGACGGCGGTGGCGGAAATCCGCTCGCTCACATCGCCGGCCATAGTCGCCAGTTCATCCTGAATCCGCATCGTCGCCGCTCGGATGCTGGTGCTGAAACGGCGGAAGAAAAACAGATAAACCGGATAGGTCGCCAGGGCCGCCAGGGCCGTGGGCACATCGATTCGAAAAATAAAAAAGAGAATCGCAATCAGGGCGGCCGCATCCATCCACGTATTGGTCAGGGCCGTGCCGACCAGATTTTGAGCCAGGGCGATGTCGCTGATGAGACGGGAGACGATTTCTCCGCTGCGGTGCCGGCTGAAAAATGAGGCCGACAGCCGCAGGATGCGCCAGTACAGTTCATAGCGCAGATGAAACACGGCCCGATGGCTGGCCTTGTCTGCATAGATGTGCCGGATGTACACAAACGGCGCGTAAAAAAACAAGTACACGGCAGCCATCGCGCCGGTGCAAAACAGCAGCTGCCGCATTTTTTCTTCGGACGGCAGGGCTGGATTTAAGAACACACCGTCCACCAGATAGCGCGTCACCTGCGGGGTGAGCAGCGGCACCGTAAACTTGACAATCCCGCCCAGCACCGCCAGCACCAGATAGCCGCTGTACGGCCGGACGTATCCCAAAAAACGAATAAAATTGTTTCTTTTTTGAGCCATTCGGATTTTGCAAAACAGGTTTGCCTCCTCAAATCCCCCATTGTATCCGAAAAAATCCGACAAAAAAGTCGGTTTTTTGCGGAACACGCCTTTATGCGAGTATGCAAAAAGGAAGGGGGGATTCACCTTCCGGCAGAGCTGTCAGATTTTATCGGGCGTTTGGAGGCACAGGCATCGTTCAATATACTGAACGACCGCATCATCCTCGTTGGAGGCGATGATTTCATCCGCGTAGGGCTTGAGGGACTCGTGTGCATTGGCCACGGCGACAGCCCGGCCGGCCGTGCGGAACATCTGTACATCATTGATATGGTCGCCGAACACCACGACATTGTCCATCGAAAAGCCGTACATCCGAGCCAGCTCCGCCACGGCCTTGGATTTGCAGGCGGCGGCATCGTGAATCGTCAGCCACCAGTGGCCGTTGGAGTAAGGATTTTGAAAATGAAAGCATTCGAGCTGTTTGCCGTATTTTTCTTCCAGACACCGGGCCAGCCGCTCCACCAGCCGGTCCTCCCCCATCACTGCAAACGAGACCACCTGAAGCGAAAGCACTTTTTCCAGCGGTTCCATCCGACACAGGCGGGCACGGCTGTGCTCCATCAGGACCCCGTGAAACCAGCGCATC
>JBBFLK010000034.1 GCA_037479115.1 Anaerohalosphaeraceae bacterium
CTCCCGCCGCCCAGCCCTATCAGCCCATACCCACCCCTGCCCGTCCCGTATCCGCCGTATCTCCCACCAGTCCACCGTGAGGCATCTGAAAATGTTTGCAGCGGCTCTTTTTTCAGAAAGACCAATTGTACACCATGGGAGAATTATAGTGCTGTACGTGAAAGACAACACTATGAATACGGATGTACAAATATGGATCTGATTGGAAGCATCGGACCGATTCTTGAAATCGTCGGAGGGCCGGTCTGTGCGGCTGTTAGTATTATTGGGGAGGTCGTGAAAACACCGGTCCTCGTATGCAATCAACCGATGATTGCAGGATATGTTAGAACAGATCAATTATGCAAGTGTGTAACGCTTTATTCAAGAAAATGTAAAAGGGAATGCTGTCAGTTTAGAATGCGACGTACCTATTACAAAACCTTACGATTGGCCTATACAACTTTCGGCACAGCTGTACCTGTTCCCTACACAACTAACAAAATGAAATGCCTTTGTGAAGTACCTGCAGGACAGACACCAGACACAATAAGGAAAAGAATCGATGACGCTTCAGATTGCAGCAAGTTAAATGAGTAAGGGATATTATGGGTAAATATTACACCGTACTCTTGACTCTCATTTTTGTCGGCTCTGGATGTACTCGGCATAAAAACAACGGCAGCTCTGTCAGGCCCTCTGATTTTCCGGTCTTTCTGAATGCTCCGGAGACGGCGAGCCATATTCGATATGCTACACCGGAAAACGCCGATATCGTCGAAGGAGCCTATTCCCTGTCCTATTTTGTGGAAGAGCCTTTCCCGCCCCGGAACACGATGAGCTATGTTCAGAATGAACTGTCGAGTGCAGGGTTCTTTCGATTGAAATACCTTTTGTACAGCCGGACAGAAGAATGCTCTTACGGATGGCATTCGAACAAGCATACCGAACCCGGATTTATTTACCTGGAGTGGTCCGAAAGATGGGGACATCCGGAGAAAGATGAATGTGTCACTGTCTATTTCTGTTATCGATACAAGCCGCCTAAAAAGGATTTGACTACCCTGTATGTCACTCTCGTCTATTCCACGGAAAGGTCGGAACAGGCCGTCTTTGTGAAACAATATAAAGAATCGCTCCCAAAAGAAGAGTGGGGAAAAAAGGCGGACGAAATAGATTATGAGAACATGTGGGGACAAGAGAAAAGAAAGTAAAACGAACTGTTCCCCGGCAGCATAATTGTACAGACAAAAAGACTTTGTTGGAGAAAACGGCAGACCCTTGTTAAGTCCTCTAACAAAAACGAAATGCTTAATCGGGAAAATACCATGGCACGCTTACGGTCCCAATAAGGGAGGAAAGGATCCTTTATGACTCCGTTAAATCGTCATTGGAAATGGATTGCCTGTCTTTTCGGATTTGGGCTCCCTCTGCTCCTTTTGTCCTGCAGGCCGAACAGGACTGACATCGCAGTATCGGATAAAGCCGTTTCTCTCAATGCAGAAGGAGTGCACTTCCCGTGCGATCCTCCTCTTTCCAGACAGTTCCGAACTGCTTCTTTATTGCTGGAAATCGACGGCCAGTGGACGATTTCCCCGCCATGGCAAGAAATAACTTTCGAATCCGGCAAGAGAACCAAAATCTATGCTACGGCAATCACCATTGATGGACAGACTTTTTCATCCAGCCTGCTCGGAGCCGTTTATCAAAACGGCAACAAGATGGTAAACATACGATTTTCACCCGAGATTCCTAAGATGCTTGCCATCAGAGAATTCGTAATCAAAGCAGAACCCGAAATCATTTGTTCGAAAGTTATCTGGCATGATTTTGACAATCTATAGAGCATTACAAAAAAGGGCTCGAGAGTGAAAGTTATTTTTGCATGATTTGTGCCAATACCTTAATTCATCGATATCAGACGTTATTAAGGTATCTGTGAGAAACAGCGTCTCCGCCGTCAAGTCCATGGCCATCAAAATAAGCAGCAGTGATTTTTACCCTTTCCGGATATGACAAGAAACAGATTTTATACAATTATGTAAGGGCATTTTATGAGTAAGATTGCGAGCCTCTTTCTGGTGTGCCTGTTTTTCGGAACCAGCAAAGGCAAAGCCGCTTCCTATGTGGTATGGCCTTATTTGACAAAAGCAGCTCCGGCGGGAGACAAAATGGCTGTCTGCATATTAGAGGCGGATCAAAACAATCTTCCAGCCAAACGTCAGTCGTTCCTGTATCTGGCAGATTTATCAGACAACACCGCAAAGAAAGTTTTAAAGGTCGAAGACATCCTGTCGCTGGACTGGCGAGCGGAGAACGAATTGTGGGTCAGTGTGGTGCAGACGCGTCTGGGATTCTGGCCGTCTTATAAGCTGCTCTGCATCCGGGAAAATCCTCCCGGCAACTGCACGATAAAGCCCCTTCCTTCGCCGGCTCTTGTGGACGGACTGTGCTGGAGTCCAGACGGCAGGATACTGGCGGGAAAGCCTAGGCAGGATTATTCTGTTTTTGGGCGGAACAAGAAAAATTGCCTCGGAACGGTGGCTGTTTCTTTTGATGACGGCAAAAGCGCCGTTCTCCTCACAGAACCGCCTGTTTTTGCCTTGGTTCTTTATTGGAAGAACAACAGTTCCTTTTATATTCAACCGTCGGATAAAAGAACTTTGCTGGAGCTTACTATAGAGCAAAAAAAGATTTCCATCTCGCAGAGCATCCAGTACGATCAAGAGAGATTCTTGTCAGGCATTTATAAGGATATGGCTGTTCTTATGAGCGGCGGCCATGTTTATATCGGCGAAAAAATGGTTTATCGCTCCAGTTCAAACATCAGATGGCTGCAGAGTTCCTACCCTTACCTGGTTTTCATCGATAAAATGGATTTGGCTGTCATAAATCCGGAAGAGGATATCGTCATCAGACACCCTTTGAAGACAGACAAGGTTTCCATTCTTGGTTTAATGCCGGAGAAGGGAACCGTATACTGGCTTCAGGAAAGAGAGAAGATTTATCGCTGGAATTTTCAGAAGGATTCCGTTGACTGCATTTTTGACCTAAAAGAAATAGAGATGTCCAGTCCGTGAACAATCTCAAAGACAACTACAACTTTGAAGGGGTAAATAATGCGGCGATGTGGTTTGCTCCTCCTCTATCCTTCGTTGTATCGGTGGGAACCCCATTTGACGCCGTCGGCTCCTTTTCGTTTTTTGTCCACGAAGAATTTGTGAAATGTCACTCGGGTTCCCAGCTATGAAAAGAGAACATTGGTCATTGCTCATTCAGTGCGTCAGCATTCTTCTGATTATCCTATTTACAATAATCGTACGGAGACGAACGCTATCCCTTTGTTTTGGAGGAATCCTGATGTTTCTGGTAAATATTATTGCCCAGATTATTATTGCAGGCGGAGGTCCGGGGGCTTGCATAGGGTGTGTGGGTCTTCCTTATATAGGCATCGTTACCGCATATCTTACACATAAGCTGTTTGTAAAAAACGGATAATGCATCTATTTTTGGTGTTATTTGCCCTTTTTGTCCAGTTGAGAAAAATGAAAGAGCGATCATCTATGCAGGTTTCCGAATGAAAAAGTATTTTGAGCTGGAACCAATCTTTCTTTTTTTGCTGTGCGGCAGAGGGGTTTTGCTGTTTGTGCTGCTTTTGCGGTTACTCCTGTGGCTGGCTGTTCTTATAGGTGTCAGATAAGTCCTCAAATCATCTCGCCCGGTATTAGGACCCGGACAGCGGCCGATTCCTTCAGCCCGACCCGCGGAAGAAATAAAGAAGAAGGAAGAATTAATGATTGAGAAAAAACGCTTTGAACAGTTTTTTTTGACATGCTCGGTCTTTTATTAGAGAATATTTTCTTTAAGAGAGCTTTTGTAAGTAAGTACTTTGTCAAAAGAGCTTGATTCCCGACCTTCTCCTTCGCTTTAGAAGCATCTGAAAAAGCTGACGCATTTTTACCTGTGCCGGCAACGGCCGGAACGGATAATTGAAAGGAGGGTTGAACATGAAGCAGACATTCTTTGTTTCCATTCTTTTTCTGCTGACTGCATCGGTTTGTTTTTCCGACGATTTTTACTGGGCGGCCCCGTCGGGCGGTGAAATGGGACAAGCGGATAACTGGAATCCGCCGGGTGTTCCGGGGCCAAACGACAATGTTTTCTTCACACTGCCGACAGCGTACACGGTCTGGTTCAATTCCGACTACACCCATGACCGAATGACCGTTGACGGTTCAGACCTGACCCTGCAATTGAACGGCCATATTTATCTGCTGGATGCTTCAGATGAATACAACCGCACGTTCTTTCTTGCCGACACGCAATCCAGCTCTCTGTCAATTCGGGGCGGAGGGATCTACAGCGGCGAAATGCTGATTGGGGACAATGACCCCCAAGCCGTCGGAGTTCTTTCTCTGAGCGGACCGGAGACTTTCTGGAGCGGGTATCGCACGGACGGCTGGCACGGCTTCTTTTCCGGCACATTCGGCACTGCGCAGGTCTCTGTGACAGACGGCGCCTTTCTGGAACACGGGCATGGCCAGAGCGGCATTCTCGGAAAGGCGGATTTTCTCATCGATGGAGAAGATTCAGAATGGTATGTGGACGGCTACTTCGGGATGTCTATTTACGGCAAGACAACCGTCACGCTAAGCAGCGGAGCCCGGATGAATTTCGGCTATCTGGAAACAGCCGTGTATGCCCGCTCCTCCGCTGTCATCGACGTTGTTGGGACAGCCCATCAAACAGAACTGCTTGTTGAAAACTACTGGTGGGACCCCATCAGCTTAAATATCGGAATCGGCGGAACGGCCGTCATCAACCTGACCGGCTCCAAACTGCTTCATCTCGGGCATACAGCCATCGCCTTTTATCCCGGCAGCCGCGGAGAACTGAATATTTATGACGGCTCCTGGGCGGACCTGCAGGGCTCGGTGGCTGTCGGGGGGACCTTCGACAAACCGGGCGGACGGGGTTTGATTTATTTGGCGGATGACCCCGACAACGACCTTTTTGCTGACCTTTCAGCAGCCCATCACCAGGCCGGAGAGCAGATTGTCGTCTGGCCGGAAGGAGTCATTCAGATGGATGGAGGGCAAATTGCTGCCGAATACGATGCCGGTCTGGCTAATCCGATTGTGCTCAAGGGCGGACGTCTTGAAGGATGGGGTTGGATTCGTGCGGATGTGAACAACGAAAGCGGCACCGTCATGCCCGGCGTCAGCGGAATGTGGAAATTTCTGGAGGTGATTTACAACTATTCTCAGGGGCCGAACGGGACGCTGAAAATCGGCATCGGCGGCCTTTCTTCCGCATGGGATTACTCTGTTCTGACCGCACAGGCCCAGGAAGGCGGGCAGGTTGTGCTGGACGGGTATCTCGATGTGGACCTGTTAGACGGGTATGTACCGAATTATGAAGACTCATTTGTAATCATTGAAGCCCGCCAAATCAGCGGCCGGTTTCTCAATGCGGCCTCCGAGGTGATTTTTGAAGAAGGGACGTTCGACATCCTGTACGAAACAGACCGGGTTGTTCTGACGCACTTTCGCAGCGCCCCCCGATGTCCTTCTTATCCCTATGCCGACCTGAACAGGGACTGCCGGACAGACATAAGAGATTTAGCCGCTTTGGCCGGACGATGGCTCGAATGCGGATATGAACCGATTTCTTCCTGCCCGTGAGCGGTCACTCGAGAAGATACCCGTATTTTTCCCGGGCCTCTTTTTTGATGGACTCCATAATCAGCGGAAAGTGCTTGAGCGGTTCAAGCGGTCCCTGAATGCCGGCCCGCCGCTTCAGAGTCCCTGTTTCCAGATAAGGGGACTGGAGGGTATATACAACCCGAAGGCCGTAGGGCTCGAGCCCATCCAGATTGAGCCAGGGGAGCGAGACAGGAGGCTGGTCGGTCAGACCCGGAATCAGACACGGAGTAATCTGACCGGTTTCAAATCCGATATTCATCTGGCGGCGGAGGAGTTTGTCCGCTGTAAACCACGTGCCCCGCACCCTTTCCAAAAACGCAAGGGCCTGCGAACGAGAGACAACCTGAAGCTCCTGAAGCGTCCGTCGGATTAATTCCGTCATGGCCTGATTATAATCAGATGCCGTCAATGCACCGCTCCGGATAGCTTGAACAGCCAGATGGGCTCCGAGCGCATTGGAATACAAATCCTCCCAGGAAAAAGCAGATTCGTGTTCCGGCTCGATCAGGGCAAAACGAAGGCCCTGCCAGGTGAGCATTTCGTGCCACACGTAAGAATGGTAGGACACCGCCGGTGCGATTACGAGAGCAGCCTCGTGAGCAATCTTCTCCCGCTCAGAACGAGGCCGCTGCATCCAGTCTGACGGATATATCAGTTGAACCGTATTGGTTGTCAATTCAAAGGCCGGTCCGACCTGAAACCGGCTTCGTCCGTTAACGATGGCGGCATAGGCCTTCAGATAGGCATGTCGGGTCAGGTCTGCCGTTCCGCGAAGGTGGTCGGGGTCTATGGTGCCGCCGCGAAGGGTATATAAGATGCCGTATCCCTCCCGGCCGCCGTAGCCGTAGGAATGTGTCCCCAGATTGTTGGGGTCGCCGTAATATTGCTTCGGCGTAAATCCCCAGCGTGGGCGCGGTCCGCCGTCCAATCCGCAGCCGCTCAAAACCAAAACAGCCGCCAGTCCCGCCGCCGTCGAAAGTCTTTTCCATCCGCAAATCATGGATTGCCCCCCTGCTCATTTCGGCCGGCGGAATGTTTCGCCGCTGCCGGATTCCTGGGCCTAACACCGATATAGCCCGCTTCATAGCAAAACTGAAGAATTTGCTTTCCCACCGGAGCCGCGTATCCGGACCCGGAAAGCCCGCCGGGCACCGCCACCACAATTACAATGCTGCGGTCCGCCGAATCCTCCGCAAAACATTCAAACCAGGCCATATCCGGGCTTTCCGTGGAGCCGGTCTTTCCGTAAATCTTCAGTTCTCTGCGGAGCGGAAAATCCAGGAAGGTACTGTAAGCCGTTCCGCCGTCCTCATAAACCGCCGCACGCATGCCGTCTCGAACCACCGAAAGAGTCTGAGAGGAAATCGGCAGAATCTTCTGATGCTTCTGGTTGAAGGGGTCGTCATCCAGATAAATCAGCCGGGGCGGTTTGTAGATTCCTCCACGAACCACGGCCGCCAGCGCGTTAGCTGCCTGCAGCACTGTCACACGAAGGTTGCCCTGACCGATTCCCCAGAAGCGCTTCTCCGACTGCCGGTTGGAGGGTATCGGTCGAATCTGTTCAGGGCTCGTATAAGGCATCGGCTGAATTCCGTATTCGATGCTCCCGTGTGCCTGCGGCAAAGTCCCCCAGGAGTTCACTTGCTCCCCGGTTTTCGAGTCAATCCATTCCACAGCCGGCAGCACCCGTCGTCCGAATCCCAGCTCAAAGAACCATCGCTGCAGCGCCCCGCTGTCAATTCGGTCCGCCAGACGGGAAAAATAAATATTGCAGCTGCCCCGCATAGCATTTCGGGCGATATTGCCGCCTTCACCGGCCCATCGCCAGTCGTGCCCCATCCGGGAAAAGCGGGTCTGGGCCAGACAGCTGGGCCATCCGGAAGGAGGAGAATGGGCCGGGCAGGAGATAATTTCATAGGGAGTAATCTTCTTCTCTTCCAGACCGATAAGCAGAATCAGCGGTTTGATGGTTGAGCCCGGCGGATAATTGACTTCGAGGGCTTTGTGGCGCATCGGGGTATTGGGGTCCGAAACAAGCCGTCCGGCAATCTGACGGGCCTTGTTCAAATCATACTGGGGCGTGGACACCATAGCCAGAATATCTCCTGTAGCCGCCTCGAGCACCACGGCAGAGGCCCGACGGCTGACAACGGAAGCCACCTCCGGCGGAAGGTCCGGGTGCTGAAGATACTTTTCGATTCGCTCCTGCAGGTCCACATCCAGCGTCAGCTGAACCGTTCTTCCGTATTGAGGCTCTCTCCGCTGGAGCAGCCGGCCGTCCTTGTCATAAATGACCTCTCCGCGGCGTCCGCGAAGGATCGGCTCACACATCCGCTCAATTCCCGCCTTGCCGATGAGTTCCCCCTCCAGATAGCGCAGGTATTCATCCTGGCTGAAGAGGTCTTTTTCTTCCTCATGAACCTGTCCAACCCAGCCGATAATCTGACAGGCTGCCGTGCGCCTCGGATAAAAACGCTGTCCGTGCGTGCGGATTTCAACATCTTTGAGCCCGCTCAATTCCGCCTGCGCCTCTACCAGATGGTCCGCAGGAATTTCAAAAACCGGATAGGTTTGCTGCATCTCCACCAAGCGAAGCCCGAACACATCCGCAGGCCTGATTCCCTCTTTTTGACGGCGGTAGTCGTCCAGAGTCCCATTGGGATTGACCCGACGCCAGTACACATAACATCCCATTTCCCAGATTCGGTTGTTAATGCGTTCA
The DNA here is from genome assembly GCA_037479115.1 of Anaerohalosphaeraceae bacterium. Lineage (NCBI taxonomy): Bacteria > Pseudomonadati > Planctomycetota > Phycisphaerae > Sedimentisphaerales > Anaerohalosphaeraceae > Anaerohalosphaeraceae bacterium. Next base: position 8,407 of record JBBFLK010000034.1, read on the forward strand.
ATGGACTGGAGAACCTCGCTCCGCGAAGCACCGACCCGCTCTGCAAAAGCCAGAATGCGATTCAGCCGGCTGAAATCCTCCGAAAAGCGTGCCTGAATATCATGGCGGAGTCGCTGAGGAGATACCGTCTCATCCACCCGCTGCCGCTGCATCTGGGCTTCCCAGAAACGCTCATCCAGGAGCCGGCAAAGCCGATAGTTGACATACGCATAAAAAACCGGAACATCCTTGGCCAGTACGACGCCTTTTCGGTCGAGAATATTTCCCCGGATTGTCGGCAGGGGCTGGGGTTCCAGAATCTGTTTGTCGGCAATCGCCTGCCGGTAATCCTGGCAATGCACGAGCTGCAGGCTGGCCAGCCGAACCAAACAAATCACAGCGGCGGCAACAAAGAAAATAATCAGGATGAAAAGTCTGATTTTATACATGGCCCAGCCGTATCCCGGCGGAACGTCCCGGCTGCGGTTTTTTCAGAAAGGGCCACAAACGCTCCAGCAGCGGCCACAAAACCGGAACGACCGCCGCTGTATAAAAAGCCCGTCCCAGCAGGACCCGCATCGGCAGCACCCCTGCCTGGTCCGTTTTCAAAACCGCCAAACCGTGTGATGCCGCTATCACAATCAGGGAGGAGACCCAAACTACCGCAATCTGATAAATCGATGAGCGGACATTCAGAATTCCCTGCATCTGACAGAGCAGCGAACCGGCCAGTCCCCAGCAGACGGTATTGGGCCCCATCACCGGTCCGGACAAATCCGCCGCAAAGCCCAGCAGAAAGGAAATCCCTACGGCCTCAAGCGGTTCGGACCGCAGGGCCGTAAAAATCAGCAGAAGCAGCAGGAGACTCGGACGAACCTGACCGTATCCAAACGCAATCAGATTCAGCAGGTTGCCGGCCTCCAGCAACGCGGTTAAAAGAGTCAGCAGTATAAACCAAAACCAGCGCATAGAAAAAACCCTTACGGAGGATTCGGCAGGGAAAGAGCGGGAACCGCTACGGCCACAACTTTTTGGGCGTAGGCGTCCTCCACCGGACGAACGGCAATATCCCACAGAAGCGGATGCTCTTCATCGGGACGAACTCGAACACAGCGGCCGACCACCAGCGGGGTTTCCAGAACTCCCGGTTGCGGTGCGGCAAACACCACATCCCCTTCCCGAATATCATAATCCCGGGACAGCAGCGGAATCCGGCAGCCGTTTTTGCCATCCCCCGACATCCGCCCGACATATTCCAGTTCAGCTCCTTCGCGGCGAATTCGCACTTCCAGTGTAACAGAGGAATCCGTCAGGAGCCGGACCCGGGACAGACGCGCTGAAACCTCCTGAACAATGCCAAGCACGCTGTCTCCTTTCTCGGAAAGCACCATCTGCCCGGGGGCCAACCCGTGGTCACTGCCGCGACTGATAATCAGTTCATGCCGGAGCCCCCGGACGGAAGAACTTACCGGCGCCAGCACCAGTCCCGCCCAGGGAAGCGGCTTTTCTTTCCGAAACCGAGCCAAAATCTCGTATTCCCGATGCAGGGCCTGATACTGAGCCGACAGATTCTGATAGGCCTTCCAGAGCCGCTCATATTCGGCGGCGTCCACCGTGGGCCCGTCGGCGGCGGTGCGAAACTTGCTCGCTTCAAGTGTTCGTCCCAAACGCAAAAAAGGGTCAAATACAGACACAAACAGAAAATTCAAATGACAGGTTATCCGCTGCGGCAGCCAAAGAAGAATAAACCCTGCCAGGAGCAGGGTTATAAACAAAAGACCCGGTGATAGGTGATTTTTCTTAACGGCCATATCCTGCTAACGGTCAGCCGCATGTGCAGCTCCAGATGGGCTAATCCCATCCATAGCCGCTTTCGTCCAGAACATCTTTCCAGATTTCGAGGTTTTCCAGATAAACACTGGTGCCGCGGGCCACACAGGTCAGCGGGTCCTCCGCATGGACGACTTTGAGCCCCGTGGCGTTGGACAAAACCGTATCCATCCCCCGCAGGAGAGAGCCGCCGCCGCACAGATGGACCCCGTTTTCAATCAAATCGGCGGCCAGTTCCGGTTCGGCCCGCTCGAGGGTGCGCATCACCGTTTCAATGATGCCCGCAATCGGCTCCCGGAAGGCCTCGCGGATTTCCTCGCTGGTAATGACGATTTTTCGCGGCAGGCCGGAAATGGTATCGCGTCCGGCCACTTCCATCGTCATCTCCTGTTCCAGCGGCGCCGCCGAACCAATCTGAATCTTAACCTGTTCCGCTCGGGCCTCTCCGATGAGCAGATTGTAGGTGCGTTTGAGGTGATTAATCAGGGCTTCATCGAAATCATCGCCCCCGATTCGAATGGACTCGCAGGTACTGATATCGGCCAGACTCATAATGGCCACTTCCGTGGTCCCGCCGCCGATATCAACGACCATAGAAGCCGTCGGCTCTGTAATCGGCAGTCCCGCCCCGATGCCGGCGGCCATCGGCTCATCCACCAGATACACCTTGCGGGCCCCCGCCCGCATCGCACTTTCAATCACCGCCCGACGCTCTACCGCGGTAATTCCGCTGGGCACGGCAATCACAATCCGGGGACTCAAAAGCCGCCCGCGGCCGTGCACTTTGCGGATAAAATAGCTGAGCATCGCCTCGGTGATTTCAAAATCGCTGATGACGCCGTCTTTGAGGGGACGAATGGCGCTGATGGAGCCGGGAGTCTTGCCGAGCATCTCTTTGGCCACCAGCCCGACGGCCTCCCCGTTATTCAGAACGATATTGGTTCCTTTTCGGACCGCAACCACCGACGGTTCGTTGAGGACGATTCCTTCGTTGCGGACACAGACCAAGGTATTGCACGTTCCGAGGTCTATGCCCATATCTTTGCTGAACCAGCCCACAATGGACTCGAACACGATGACTCCCTTCAAATCCGATATTCGTCATCTCGCCGCCGGCGGACCTGCGCATCCTGCGGGCTATCGCACCGCCTGGACCGCAAACGACCACATCTGGCTGCCGTAATAGAACCAGCACGTCAGCGATACATACACCGTTGTCGCAAAGACCGTCAGCCACGCCAAAGCCAGGATTGCGGTATAGACATCGTTTGCGGCGGTTGTATTCTGTTTGGCCATAGTCAATCCGTTCTTAAAGTCTGGTGCTCGCCGTATCGCCCACCCGCGGCGTCTGCTGAACCAGTTCAAGCACGCCGGCGGACTGATTGATATCTACATGGGTAATCACCACATCACACAAAAACTGGTCGCCCCGGGTGACGTGAAACCGCATGTCCTTCTGGACGCCGTCCGAGCTGCCCACAGAAAGCGTAACCATGTTGGAGCGCACTTCGGTAACCAGCCCGCGGATATCCGCCCCGACCGCCGCAGGGACAGCCGGACGCGCCGGTCCCGGAATCGGCGTAACCGTTACAGCCGAGGCCGACGCCGGCAAAGCGCCGGTCAGTCGGGTTTCCAGCTCCTTCTTCTGCTCCAGAAGCCGACGGCGGTCCGCTTCGAGGGCCTCCAGCTGCACAATCTTCTCATACAGCTCGGAGGTAATCTGATTCAGCTCCCGGGCATCTTTGATGCCCTGCGCACGGGCCTCATCCAGCTGGGTCTGTGTCAGCCGCAGCGACTCCTGCAGGCTTCGGATGCTCTGCTCAAACCCGGTCAGGACCCCCTTCCAGCTGTCGGCACGGGCCTGATACTCCTGACTTTGCCGTTCTGCATTCTGCAAGTCGGCAATCAGCTTGGTATTCTGGGCCTGAAGCGCCGCAATTCTCTCCTGCAGCTGCTCTTCCTGCAGCTTCATCTTCTTCTGCAGTTCATCGTACAGACGGTTGAGATTGGCGGCATCCGCCTGAGCAACGCTGTACAGATTTTTCTGCTGTTCATACAGGGCCTTGTAATTGTTGGTATTGACCACAAAGGACACCATGGCCCCGCACAGAAAGATAGCGAATAAGGATAATAAGATGACTAAAATTTTCGTTAATGGACTCAATGTAACCTCCGTATCCTGAGCGATTTTACCGCCGCCGGAGCGGCATTTTCAGCACCCAAAAACGCAAAGTACCAAATAAATATCGGGATTTTAAGTCGGTATTCCTCCGAGGTCAAGACAATTTTACAGAGTCTAAAATATTATTCCGTCAAAAGTTGTGCACCGCCGGCCTTCTCTGTTCTTTTTCCGACAGAAGCCTCCGGGCATCTGCCGGGCCGCTTCCGCATCAATCTCCGAATGGACAAAGATACAACTCATTGCCAAAAAAGCACTTACAAGCTCTGTTTTTGCAGAAGAACCGACTTGGCCGCCATCAGACGCACAATCGGAGATTTGCTTGAAAGCGCTTTAGACAGATGACCATTCAAGGACGGCTCCCGAAGCGTCCCGATGGCGGAAACTGCCAGCTGATTGGCCACCGTTGTCTCATCCAGATTCGGCCTGCGTCCGAAATAGTCCTGAACCACATACAATCCGGAGCGGTCTTCCAGCGCCCCCAGCTGTTCCGCCGCCGCCAGCCTCACCTCGAGCACATCATCCTGAAGCATCGTTTGAATCGCCGTCTGGGCATCCGGGGTCCCCAGCGCTCCCATACAGCGGATTCCCCACAGGCGGTCATCGTGATATTTGCTGATCAGCAGCGGCCAGATTTTATCCCGATAGACCTTCGGGTCCTGCAGACGAGCCATCGACTCAACCGCCTGGAAAAGCACTTTTTCATTGGGATTGCCGGCAGTCATCAATTCCCAAAGCAGCGGAAGGTCCTCTCGTTTCCCCATTTTCCCCACCAGCAGAGCGGCATTGGCCGCCACGGTAGGATTGGGATTTTTCAGGGCTTCCAGAACCCGAACCCTGTACTCAAGAACCCCAATCCTAAAGAGGCCGTAAGCGGCGGCAATCCGAACATTTGGATTGGGATCCTCCAGCTTTTTCAGCAGGGTCGGCCGGCAGGATGTGCACTGCATATCGCCCATTGCCACAAGCGCAGCAAATCGAACAGTTACCTTTGAGTCATCCGCCAGCTGCATCAGGCGGGGCAAAAACATATCCTGCCGTGTCTGGGCGGTTATCTCAATCGCCGCCGTACGGATATAGGAATTGGGATGGTCCAGCCCTTCTTTGATGACATTCAGGGCCTGCGGAACAAGGGCCTGAACGGCCTGCGGCGAGGTCTGAACCCCCGACCCCTGCACCGGCCCTGCTGCCCTGTCGCATCCGCACACCAAAACGCACATCCACAATCCAATCAGCACAGAATATTGTTTCATACACGATTCCCCTTTTGTCTGCCTATCACTATCAGTCTATCCGCCAAAGCCGCCGATACAATCCCCAAAAAAGCGATTCCCAAAAGTCCGTCCAGCCGGCGTCCCCAGCGGGTGAAAAACGAAATTCGACTGTCCAGCACAATTCGGTCCACAAACCATCCTTCCGCTCGGGGCCCCTGACGAAGGACGGCTTCTTTCGGAAGACTGCCGGCAATGAAATCATCCCGGATTCGGCCCAACGAGTCAATCAAACAGCTGATGCCCGTGTTGACGCTGCGAAGAATTGAAATCCGGTTTTCGATACATCGAAAGACCGTGATTGCCATCCGCTGGGCCTGCTCAACCGTCGGATATACTTTGCCGTCTTTGTATCGAACATACCAGCCGTCATTGCTGATATTGACCAGAAAATCGGCCTTTTTGCCTTCTTTATCTAAAACCATTTTCCGACATAAGGTCGAGTCGGTATCTTCATAACAAATCAGAACACCGAAAGTGTATCGTCGGCCTTCTTTCTCGATAGAAAAACGGGTGTATTTTTGCCCGGGGGTCAGATTGTAGTCGTAATCGTAGGGGCTTAGCCGATGGATAAGCCCATACAGCCGCGGCAGGGTTTGGCGGAAGGGAATGTATTCGCCGAAGGGTACCAGATGAATCTTATCATAACGGCTCGGATGCTGCTGACCGGTCGGCTCATACAAAAATGCTGAATTATATTGGTCAGCCGCAATAGGTTCCCCCCCTGCGGTGCTGATGCGAACGGCGTGTGCCCCGACCAGCAGATACCCGCGGCCGTGCGCAAACTGCCGGAGCCGTCGGTCAAATTGACGGGCCGTACTATCCGGAGGTAGATAATACAAATAGTCCGGATTTAAAGAAGCCAAAACCATCGTTTCCGGCCAGGCCGTCATCCAGGCTCCGGCCTCAAAACAGGGTTCGCTCAAGTCCAGAAGGGTTTGGAGAATGGCCGGGCCGTTTTCGCTGAGTTCCTTAATATGGGAGGGAATATTGGTCTGGACAGCCCCTACCAGCGGACCGTCCGATAAAAACCGCTCTGAATGCCGGAGCTGATAGATGCCGTATGACCAATTCAGCCCCAGCAGCAGGCCGACGCCGACGACTTTTATACAATTGGCCGCCCGGCGAAGCCGTCCGCAAGCCGCATCCAGCAGCAGGTCCGCCGCCAGACCATTCACAGCGGCAATCAGCACCGAGATTCCCAACTGGCCGAAAAGTTCGCAGCTTTGAATCATCGGCAGATTGCGGTACTGGCTGTGAGCCAGAAAATACCAGCTGAAACCCGTAAAGAGGACACTCTGCCAGGCCTCCGCTCCGACCACAATCAGCGGAGCCCAAACCGTCAGCGGCCATTGTTTTCGGCGGACAAACTGGACGGCAAAGGCCAGAACAGGCCCATAGCAGGCCTGCACCACACAAAAAGCCAGATAGCCGGGAAAGGTTACTCCGATGAGCCAGTAGAGATTGACCAGCCAGTACACCAGCCAGATTCCGAAAACAGCGGGCAAAAGGATTTTTAATGACAGCGGCGGCCGGCAGGCCAGCAGAAAGGGCACCCAGGCAAGCCATGCCGCCCACGCCTGGTCATACGGCGCCTGACAAATCGTCAGCAAACCCGCCGAGACCGCCGGCAATCCTGCCGTGAAAAGAAAAGATTTCATTTTCGGCCCTGGCATGGACATATCTCCGCAAGAAGCGGCAAAATCAGGTCCGGCTTGTAGTGTTTTCCGTTGTTCATACGGACGGCAAACTGCCGGCAAAGAAGCGATATTAATTTCTTATTCGTTCGATAGGCATCTGCGGGTCGGTCGATTTCAAAAACGAGCCGCTTCAACTCGAGCATTTCGTGCATCGACAACGGGCCGGATATCCTGGTTTTTTGCAGGTCAGTCAGACGTTTTCGAGTGTTTTCAACATACTGCTCAGAAATATCAATCCCGCAGTAATCGCGTCCGAGCTGAAACGCCGCGGCCGCCGTCGTGCCCGAACCGACAAAGGGATCCAGCACACAATCGCCGGGATTGGAGCTGGCCGAGATAATGCGAGCCAGCAGGAGTTCGGGCATCTGGCACGGATGCCAGCCCTGCCGTTCCCGAAAGGTCCCGCACACGCGCGAATAGGTATTCCACACATCATCCGGCAGCTTGCCGCAGGACTGGGCACGCTTGTCATTGTAAACCAGCTGACGGTCAGAAGGAACTCGAACGGCCCAATCATTGAACGTGAATTGGTGAGGATTTTTTACAAAATAGAAAATGTGGGTGTGGGAGCGGGCGAATTTGTTTCGGGTCTGCTGGCCGAAGGTATAATGCCAGATAATCCAGTTGCGCAGCGTCAGGCCCAGTTCTTCTCCAATCAGCCGCACATGCGCAGCATAGTCGTCGCCGATGGCAATATAGAAGGAGCCGGTCGGCTTGAGCACACCCAGACAGGCGCTCATCCAGTCACGCGTCCAGGCCAGATACCGATTCTTTTCGACCCGGTCGCGGTATTTGTCGTACTGATATCCAATATTAAACGGCGGGTCGGCGAAAACCAAATCTGCAAACGGCTCCCCAACACTTCGGAGAATTTCGATGCAGTCCCCGCACAGAATGGTATTTCGGAATTTATGCATGCCGGACATCTTACCGCCGGCGGTGTGATTTTCAAGCCGGAACCCTGCCGACCCCGGCTGAGGACGTGCTTAGCGGACGCGAAGGGGTTTTTGGGTTCGAAGGACCTTGCCGGTCAGATAATCCGTAAACTCCACTTTTACGGTCAATTCACAGGCCTTCTCCGGCAGAATCGCCTCGACATTCCACATCAGCCGATAGTAAGCTCCCATCAGGGAGCGGCCCCATTTGGTTTTGAGTTCCTCCGCACTGACGGACCAGGCACCGAGCAGATGCTCCTGAGCGGACACATCCAGGTGCCAGAGCGAAACGTGAATCTCCCCCGGGGCCTTCACGACATCTCCGGCCTGGTCAAGAGGCTCCAGATGCACCCGCAGGGTTTCCACTTTTCCGTCTCGATTTTCATCAGTCAGGGCGGTGCCTTTAGCCAGACGAATCTGCATCAGCCGATCGAGGGCCGACAGACGAAGGTCCGGATTCAGGGAAGACAGTGTGCTGCACTGTTCGAGCAGCTGGCGGTTTTCTTCTTCCAGCCGTTCGGCTTTGTTTTCGAGATGATTTTTGGCGGCCTGAAGGTCGCGGACCTGCTGCCAGAGAGCGGTTTGAGACGGCGGAATGGTGCAGCCGGCTGTCCAAACAGCGGCCGCCAAAACAAGCACCTGTACCCGCTGCTGATTCATAAAAGCCCTTCTCGGAGGCCTATTCCGATTCCTGCGACTCCGTTTTAACCTTCGGCAAAACCGCCGGCGCCTTCTGGAGAATTTTGTCCGCCAGGCCGTATGCCACCGCTTCTTCGGCCTCCAGCCAGAGATTGCGGTCGCAGTCTTTTTCTATCTGTTCCGGAGATTTTCCGGTGTGGAACGACAAAATCTGATAAAGCCGTGTGCGCAGCCGCAGGATTTCCTTGGCCTCGATTTCGATATCGGTGGCCGCCCCGGTCATCACGCCGGAAATCAGCGGCTGATGCAGCAGCACGCGGCTGTTGGGCAGGATAAACCGTTTGCCCGGCGTCCCGCCTGCAAAGAGCACCGCCCCCATGCTGGCGGCCTGACCGACACAATACGTGGCGACAGGACACCGCAGGAACCGCATCGTATCATAAATGGCCAGACCCGCCGTAATCACCCCGCCGGGAGAGTTGATGTAGAAATGAATGTCCGCCTCGCTGTCTTCATTGCTCAGAAAAAGCATCTGAGCAATAATCAGGTTGGCAACTTCATCTTCAATCTGGCCGCCCAAAAAGATGATTCGGTCCTTCAGCAGACGGGAGAAAATATCATAGGCCCGCTCGCCGCGGCCGGTTTTCTCTATAACAATCGGGACAAGATTCTGATTGACTCGCATAAATTCCTCACGGATGAGTGGAAAGATTTCAGAGGACCGGTTTTTGCTTTTTCTCTTCCGGATGCTCCTGAAGCACATCGTCGATCAGACCGTATTCTTTGGCCTCCTGAGCGGTCATGTATTTGTCGCGTTCGGTTTCCTGCGCGATTTTCTCGACGGGCTGTCCGGTGTGAAAAGCGAGGATTTCGTTAATCATCTTTTTGGCCTTGAGAATCTCTTCGGCCTGGATTTTGATGTCCGCGGCCTGTCCGCTGACGCCGCCCCAGGGCTGATGAAGCATCACTTTGGCATGCGGCAGAGCATACCGCCGGCCCTTGGTGCCCGCCGCCAGAATCACCGCCGCCCCCGACTGCGCCCGTCCGATGCAGTAAGTCGCCACGGGAGAGCCGATAAACCGCATTGTATCGTAAATGGCCATCGTATCATCCACGCTGCCGCCTGGAGAATTGATGTACAGACTGATTTCCACACCGCGCTTCAGATTGTCCAGGTACAGCAGCTTCATAATGACCTCGGTGGCCAGCCGGTAGGAAATCTCCCCAATCATAAACACAATCCGGTTTTCGAGCAGCAGGTCATCGAGGGTCATTTCACGGGTACGCTGATAACCCGGCCCCTGCAGGTGCGGGTCCACGGCAAACGGCCGCTGCGGCTCTGACTGGTTGAGCGGATACAGCATCATTCCCATCCTGTTCTTGTTTTTGAAGGTTCCAGCTGTTTTTCTATCGGACGAACGTCGCTCCGGCCGGCCCGGAAGAGCGGCCGGAACGACGACTATATCGGACAATCCGCCGACCTACTTTTCCTCTTTCTGGTCCTTTTTGGCGGCTTTGGGTTTGCGCTTGGCCTGCGTTTCTTCCCGGCTCTTGGGCTTTTCGGCCGTCTCTTTGTCCTCTGCGGCTTCCGGAGACTCTTCCGCCTTTTTGGCCGCCCGCTTGCGGGGCTTGGGGGCCTCTTCTGCTGCAGGAGCGGGAATCTCTTCGGATTCTACGATTTTGGCCTTTTCGAGAATCTTCTCGATGCACTTCTGCTCGCGCACCTGCAGTGCGAACTGGGCCAGCGAGCCGTCTCGAGCCAGCTCTTCCCGCATCTTTTCCGGCCGCCGGCCTCGCTGGGCCGCCACGGCCGCTATATGCCCGTTGATTTCCTCTTCGGTTACTTCGATGCCGAACTGGTCGGCAATCTTGCTCATGATGAAAAACAGCTTGAGCTGTTCTTTGGCCTGCTGGTCGGAGCTGGCCCGCAGCTGGTCCATCTGCTGCTCGATTTCCTCTTTCGAAACGCCCTGCATCAGCAGATTGACATAGCGCCGCTGCAGGATTGCCAGAGACTGGTCGGCCGCCATATCCGCCGGCAGGTCGAAATCGATATTCTTCTGCAGATAGGCGTAAACCTGGTCCACCATTGCCGCTCGGGCCTGCCGCTCCGTGGCCGTTTCCAGATAATCCCGAACCCGCCCCTTGAGCTCATCGAGCGTGCTGACGCCGAAACGGCTGAAAAATTCCTCGTTCAGCTCCGCAGGCTTGAGCATCTTGACTTCTTTGACGGCAATCTTTATGTCCACCTTCTTGCCGCGGAAGCGCTCATTGAAATACGTAGAGGGCACTTCCACCGTCACGGTACGTTCATCACCGTGTTTGGCCCCCCGAAGAAGCTCCGCCAGTCCTTCAACCGGAACACCGGCAACAAAACCGGGATCACGAACAAAGATTTCAATGCTGTCCTGTTTGTCCTGTCCTTCTTCCCCTTCCACGTGCAGCACAACATCCGCAACAATCTGGTCGCCCGCTTCCACGGCCTCTTCCTTCGGCACCCACATCCCGGAGCGTTTCCGCATGGCCTCGATTTCCTCCTGGATGCGCTCGTCCGTCACTTCAACCTTGGGCTTGCGGATTTCGATGCCTTCCAGATTGGGCAGTTCAAATTCGGGCCGCACTTCCACTTCAAAACTGTACACCAGGGCTCCGCTGTCCGGCAGGGAGATTTCCTCGTGCTTAATATCCGGATCGCCCAGGTAGTCCACTTTATTGTCCTTCAAAGCCGCCTCGGCGGATTCGGCCAGCAGCTGAAGTTTCACCTGATTGCGGACATCGGTGCCGAATCGTTTTTCGAGCAGACGAATAGGAGCCCGGCCTCTGCGGAACCCCGGAATAATGACATCCTGTCGAAGTTCTTTATATTTTTCATCCAGAAGAGCTTTTATTTTTTCCTCGGGGACCTCCACGGTCACCTTTTTTTTACAGGGGCCGATATCCTCGATTTTTACCACGTTGGGAACTGTCGGCTGCTCTGGGGTTTCATTCTGCTGATTATCCTTGGATTCTTCCGCCATTTCAGGACTCCTAAGTGTTTATTTTTCTTGCTCTTATAACAAAAACGGCCGCCGAAATATCCTTTCGCCGACCTCAAGTTCCATCCTTCCTGCTTTTGCAGGATTCCAAGCACTTAAGCGACCAGCGCCAGACTAAATTTTGTTAGCCGATAACTCGCTAAAGCTATGTCAATAAATGATTTAGGAAATCCACCCGGATTTCCTCGTCTTCGATAAGACACTCAGGCCTTTCGGCCTCAAAGCGGGCGATGAGATTTGAACTCACGACATTCACGTTGGCAACGTGACGCTCTACCCCTGAGCTACGCCCGCATAATCGCCCTATTACATAAACCAAAAAACACGTTTTGTAAAGAGTTTTTTCTCAAAAAACGCGTTTGATAAAGTCAGATTCTACTCTCCGAGAATCTGGACAATCACCTTGCGGCTGCGAGGGCCGTCAAACTCACAAAAATAAATCCCCTGCCAGGTTCCGAGAACCAGCCGGCCCTTTTCCAAAAGAATCCGCTCGCTGCACCCGACCAGAGAGGATTTGACGTGAGCATCGGAATTGCCTTCGGAATGCTGATAGCCGGCCCGATGCGCCGGGACCAGGGCCTCCAGCGTCAGGAGAATATCGTGCACGACATCCGGGTCAGCATTCTCGTTAATCGTAATGCCGGCCGTCGTATGCGGGGTATAAACCGTCACCTGTCCGCTTTGAATGCCGCTTTCGCGAACGACCTCGGCCACTTGTTCCGTAATGTCCGTCATCTCGCAGCGTCGCCGTGTGGAAATTCCAATCGTCTGCTGAACAATTTTCATAGCCTGCCTCGTTTGTCTTGTTTTCTGCCGACGGCTTTCTCCGGTTCCGTCACCTGCCGTTTCTAATCCAGAAAGTTCTCGTCAATACGGAATCACCGAAACAAGCCGAACATTGTTCGCCACCGGCAGCTGGTCATCCCGCTGCGGGGTCATCAGTTCAAACTCAAAAATATGATTGTAGCTGGGCAGTTCCACACCGCCGACATTCTGCAGACTGCCCGCCCGAAAATAGGCCATCCCATACGGACTGCCCGGACGCTGAATATCCGTTATCCACAGATACGGCGAGATTTCCTTCAAATACCGCAGATACCCGAAGCCTTTTTCCTTGTTGAAATAGGAGCATGTGCCTCGCACCACCGAGCCAATCTGTCCCCAGGGAATTTCCGTATCGGTCGGCAGCAGATTGGGAATCATATAGCCGGAAAAATACTGGTCCGCTTCCTCCTTGAGCCGGCCGGAGACATTGTCAAAACCGATCACCTCGACTCGGCAGCCGCGATTTTGAGCGGCATTGACCACCTTGACAAAATCCCCGTCACCCGACACCAGCACAATCTTGTCCAGATGCTCAGACTGAATCAGCAGGTCGGTCGCCAAATCCATATCCGCATTGGCCTTGCCGAACCGCTGTCCGGTCTCTTCATCCACGAACCACTTGACCTCTTTGATAATGACTTTGTAGCCGAGGTCCCGCAGAAAGGAATGGAATTTCTTGGCATTGGCGCCGAAAACGGCGTCCTCGTGCGCACGGTCTGCATCAAAACTCACATAGGCATTCAGGCGAATCACCTGCGCCCCCTCTCGGCAGGCAAACTCCCGAAGGATGTTGTACTGCATTCCCCGGCCGCCGTTTTTATAGACATAAGCGGCATCAACATAGACGCCTACTTTCAAACTGTTGTCTTGTCCGGACATTCCAAAACCCCTTAAAAAAACAACCTATATGCTTCATCAAACCGTCATTGTATATCCGAAAAGAAAAAAAGCCAGACTCCCATACAGGAATCTGGCTTCGGAGGAGGGTGATGAGAAGAAATTTGCTCCCTTTATTCTACTGCGAGCAAGCCCTTATTGTTCTTGAACTTGCCAAAGTTCCTCTGCTTTTTTGCCGGTTTGTTCTGAGCTTTCTCTTCTCAGAAAAACCGCCCGCCCTACTCGGCTAAAAACTTTTGTTTTGTCTTTAGCCTCCTTTTATCCCTTGTTAGAAGGAACCGAATTGCTCTCCCCACATCTATGACTATATTCCAACAAAAGCCTGTCGTCAATAAAAAAATGTTTTTTTAATGGGATGGCCATGGAACATCGTATCCCCCCAAAGAGGATCCGCTGCATGACAG